>QHWF01000126.1 GCA_003222455.1 Acidobacteriota bacterium | reverse complement strand
CCTCTTCGCGCAGCGCGACCTGCGCGTCTACCGTGGAGGCGGTGAACGCCTGCCATTCCTGTTCGCGCGTGCGATCGTGAATGAGGATCGTGAACCCATCGCATCCGGGCTCAACGAACGGCTGGATGTCGACCTGCGCTTCGAACTCGGTCCCGTCCGCCCGGTGCTGTCGTCCGTTCCAGCGCGCGATGCCGCTCGCCTTTGCCCGCGCTAGCAGCTGCGCGAATCCTTCGTCGTCCGAATCGAGAGCGAACAATCGCGAGCCACTCGTTCCCACCACGTCATCCGGCCGCCAGCCGAACTGCCGCTGCGCGCCTGCTCTCCATTCGGTGATCCGGCCCCGTGGATCGAGAATGACGACAGCGTAGTCGTTCGGTACGTGCTCGAGCCGCTCGCACGCGATGTCGATCGCCCGCGCGTGTCGTTCGAGCGTTTTCAGCTCTCGAATACGCGCCTCGGCCGCGTCGACTTCCTGCGCATATTCCTCAGCGACCGCGGAAAGACGAATGACTACCACCGAAATCAGGAAGCCTTCCAGCGCGAACAATCCGCTGACCACGGGAGAGGCGTGGTTGATGGCGCGCGCCAGCACGACGGCGGCCAGAGTGGCGACGACACCCGCCGGCAGCCCGCCTGTTGCCGTGCTGAAGACAACGGCGGCGCCCGAGAGAACGAACGTCGCCGACTCAGCGGTGATACCAAGGAAGACTTTCGCCGCAACCGCCGCTGTTACAAACAGTAGAGCAAGAGCGTGAGTCCGAAGCCGGTCCCACTCAGCAGAAGCCATATTGGGGTTTTTCATGAACATTCTGCGTCACGGTAACACTTTCGGCTCACGCAGGACAGGTGAGCCGTATCGTGCGCTGCATGGATCGCCTCGGTCTGTTTCGCGGGATCGTTGGTTTAACCGCGAGCTCGAATATGGACCAGCTTGTAACGAAGCCTCGCCTCAAACCGCCGAGTCAAACGAAGCCTCGGCGGGTGCGGCGAGTCTTCGTTACCAGGCGGCCGCGGAGCGGCCGCAATCTAAGACAGCTTCTAAAGCCGAAACTTGTCTCAATCGCACGCACATCGGCTTTAGAAGATGTCTGGGCTCAACGGTTCTACTTCGCACTTCATCCGGACTTGCGACAGACCGCGATTTCTGTACGCTAAGCGTGTGCCCGACAGTCCGCCACCAACCCAGCCGGTCACGGTGTGGGAGCAGTTCCATGGATTGTCCGCGCCACCGTTCAGCCTCACACACGATCTCCGATTCGTTTACCACAGCCGATCGCACACACGCGTGCTCGAACAGGTGACGTCGGCCCTGCGCCGGCGCGAAGGGCTGATTGTCCTCACGGGCGAGATCGGCGCCGGCAAGACGATGCTCTGCCGGATGCTGCTCGACACCTTCAACGAGGCACGGACTTTTCTGTCGGTGATCCTGGATCCCGGGTTGAGCGTCAGCGATCTGCTCTATCAGGTGTTGATCGATTTCGGTCTCGTCGCGGCGGCCGGACAGAAGCGGCGCGAGCCCCTTTCAGACGTCACGCGTCATGAGCTCGTCGCCACGCTCCAACAGTTTCTCTCGTCGCTCATTCCGCTGAACGCCCATGCCGTGATCATGATCGACGAGGCCCAGCATCTCAGTCCGGGCGTGCTCGAAGAAATCCGTCTGCTGTCGAACTTCGAGACGGACCAGGCGAAACTGCTCCAGATTGTCCTCGTCGGCCAGCCGAACCTCGACGATCTTCTGCAGCAGCCCGAGATGCGCCAGTTGAATCAGCGAATCGCGCGGCGTTGCGAACTGCAGCCGCTCTCGGATACCGAAGTGCAGGATTACATCGACCGGCGGCTGTTCGTGGCGACACGCGGCGCGCCGGCCGTCGAGGAGCGTGGCGGCGGCCCCATGGATCAATCCGAGCATCAGGCGCCGCTCGTACAGTTCACTCCGCGGGCGATTCGCACGGTGGCCGCTTTCTCCAAAGGCATACCGCGCATCGTCAACACCATCTGTGATCGTTCGCTCGAGATCGCCTTCGAGCGCGAGACGCACGCGATCGATCCGGGCACCGTGCGCGAGGCGGCGCGCCGCCTGAAGCTGCCGGCTCCGAAGGTCGTCCCTCGAACCGCGCTGACTCGAGGCGCAGCAGCAGCTGCATCGTTTGCGCTCGTCGCGGCGCTGGGAATGTACTGGTGGTCGTCGCGACCCTCACCCCGTCCGATCAGCGATTCTCCTCGGAATGAGGTGGCGACCGGGCCGGCGACGAACGACGTGCGCGCGACCGCGCCAGCGACGAACGACGCACGCGCGACCGCGCTGTCGAACGATCGCACCGCTACTACCGGCGGATCGGTCCCCGCACCACCAGCTCCTGAAGCGGTGGCGTCCGCCGCCGACAAGAAGCCGGGACCGTTCGAAATCGCTGTGGCCGCGTTCAGAACGGAGCGGCGCGCCGCCGAAGTGTCCGCCGCCATCACGGTGCAGGGCCTGCCGGCCTCAACGCGCAGCATCGCCGGCGGAGCGTGGTATCAGGTCGTCGTGGGACCGTTTGGCACGCCCGAAGAAGCAGATGCCGCGCGTCAGGCGCTGGCGCGCGACGGCTTCGGCGATGCGCGAGTGTCCACAGTTGCGGCAGATGAGCGGCGATAAGAGCCCTGAAGGATTTCCGATCCCGAACATGGCGCTCACGTCACCGTCGCAATCGGCGCCACTGCCCCGATGGGCGCGCGTGCTGGATGTCGTCTGCGTCCTGTTTGCTGCAACGGCGATAGTGGTGTCTGTCTCTGGAGGGTTCCGGCTCCGCCTGGGTGGGATCTGGATTGGCATGACCACGCCGTATCCGCTGCTCCTCTGGTCGCTCCTGACAGGCATCGGCCGGCACGCCGCGGCGCCACAGCAACCACTGTTGCGTGAAGGCCCGCGGCGCCTCGCGGACTGGTTGCGCACGTCTGCCGTCCGCGACGCGACGACGACCGTCGCCGGCACACGACCGATCATCTTCTTGGTCGGATATCTCGCCGTGTTCATGTTCGGGTACGCGAACGAGCGTCCGCCGCTGCGTCATTTCGACAACGAACTGTTGAACCTCAACGTCCGCTGGGACGCCGGCTGGTATCTGGACATCGCCACCGGCGGCTATCGGTTCACACCGGGTGAGCACGACATTCAGCAGAATGTGGTGTTCTTCCCCGCGTACCCCATGCTCGTCCGTGCAGGCGGCCGATTGCTCGGCGGGCGAGTGTTCGCCTATGTGATGGCCGGCACAGTGATTTCGCTCGCCGCGTTCTGGGGCTCGCTCATCTATCTCTATGCGTTCACGCGAGACGCGCTCGGTCGCGACACGGCACGTTGTGCGCTGTGGCTGCTGGCGACGTATCCGTTCGCCTTATTCTTCGGCGGGATCTATACTGAGTCGCTGTTTCTGTTCGGTGTGATCGGAGCGTTTTATCACTTCACCAATCGGCAGTTCGGGCGCGCCGCATGCTGGGGCGGTCTCGTTGGCTTGACGCGGCTGAATGGCGCACTTCTCTCGATCCCGCTGCTCGTTCTAACCGTTTCACGCTGGTTGCCGGCGCGCCTCGTCGCCCGGCCGGGCGCGGCCGCGGAGGCATGGAATCCTTCCATTGC
The DNA here is from genome assembly GCA_003222455.1 of Acidobacteriota bacterium. GTDB lineage: Bacteria > Acidobacteriota > Vicinamibacteria > Vicinamibacterales > CAVVIG01 > QHWF01. Next base: position 10,722 of record QHWF01000126.1, on the reverse strand, counting down.
CATTGGTGAGCGAGCGTTTGCGAAGGCGCTCGCAGCAGCGGTCATGCCTCCTGTCGGATTGCTGATCCATGCCGTGTTCATCTGGCGTATGACCGGCGACGCGACGGCCTGGGCGACCGGCCACGCGGCATGGGGACGGACGTATGAAGGACTGGGATCGCTGGTCGCGAACGAGTTTTCGGTTCTCACCGCCTCCGGACTGAGCGGCACCGCCGCCTACGATGCCGTCAATGCAATTGGCGCCGCGTTCGCCCTCGCCGCCGTCTGGCCTGTGGCGCGGCGCATGGGGCTTGCTTACGCCCTGTTCATTCTGATCAATGTGCTGCCGGCGCTCTCGGTGGGCGGGTTCCTGTCGGCCGGCCGCTTCTCGTCGGTGCTGTTTCCCGCGTTCGTCTGGCTGGCGGAGGTGGTGCCGGCGGCACACCGCGCTGGCTGGATTGCCAGTTTCGCCGCATTCCAGGCCTGCAATGCCGCGTTGTTTTACACCTGGCGTCCGATGTTCTAACAGTGTCTCTGCAGCAACCCATCCGGCCACGAAAGAACGCGAAGGCCGTGAAGGCCGCAAAGAAATGATGTCTTTCTTTGCGAACTTTGCGGCCTTTGCGTCCCAACTTGGAGTGTCTCTTCGTTTCTCAGACACGCTCCTGGATCTCGCGTGACGCGACATCCTCTGCTCGGTGCGTCGGCTTTCCTGGTTGCGTTGACGGTCATCCTGACGTGGCCGCAGGCCCTGTACCTCGGCTCCAGAGTGGCCGCACATAGCGATCCGCTGCTCAGCATCTGGCGCCTCTCCTGGATTGCGCACGTCCTGCCAGGCCATCCGCAGCAGCTGATCGACGGGAACATTTTCACGCCGCACGTCCGGACGCTCGCCTATTCGGACGCCACGCTCCTCCAGGGACTGCTGGCGGCGCCCTGGCTGTGGGCACGCATGAATCCTGTTTTCATCTACAACGTGCTGCTCCTCAGCGGGATCGTGCTGTCGGGCGTCGGCATGTTCGTGCTCGCGCAGCACCTCACCGGGAATGCCGACGCTGCGCTGGTGGCGGCCGCGATTTTCACCCTGCTGCCCTACCGGATCCTGCACTTCATGCACCTCGAGCTGCAGTGGACGATGTGGATGCCGCTGGCGCTGTGGGCGGTTCATCGCGTGTTCGAGACCGGCTCGATCCGCTATGGCGTCGCGACGGGCGCGCTGCTGGTGCTGCAGGCGATCTCCTCGCTGTACTATGGCGCGTTCCTCGGCATCATCGTGGCGGTCTTGACCATCCTGCTGGCAATCGCCGATCCGCGCCAGTTCAAGCGGGCTTTTGTCCCGCTCTGCCTCGGCGCTGCCATTGCGTTTGCAGCTGGCGCCGCGTACACAATGCCGTACGTGGCGAACACCGCTGTGCTGGGCGTCCGAGATCAGGCCGAGGTGACGAAATTCAGCGCAACGCTGGCTAGTTACATCACGGCACCCCAGGAAAACTGGCTGTGGGGCTGGACCGCGTTCCGCTTCGAGGGCGACGAGCTGCGTCTGTTTCCGGGAATCGCGGCCATCGCCCTCGCGATACTCGCTGCGGGGCTGACAAGGCGCCGCGCGATCGTGGTGACGTACCTCGTCGTCATGGCCGTCGCGGCGGCGTTCTCGCTCGGCTTCAACAACCCGGTTTACCGCCTTCTGTACGCGCACGTCTGGCCCATGCAGGGATTCCGCGCGCCTGCCCGATTCGGAATCCTTACCGGCTGCGCGCTTGCCGTACTGGCGGGATTCGGATTTGACTATCTGGCGCAGCGGTTCTCCCGGTCGCGACTGCGAAACGGACTGCTGATTGCAGTGCTCGTGGCCATCGGCGTTGAATGTGGCTCCGCGCCGATGCGCCTCGACGAACTCCCCCGTCAAACACCCGACGTGTACCGCTTCCTGAGGATCCTCGATCAAGCCGTTGTCATCGAATTGCCGATCGCGGAATCGGATCTCGCGCCGGTGTACATGTACTGGTCCACGCAGCACTGGCATCGACTCGTGAACGGCTACAGCGGATTCTCGCCGCCGGACTACGCCGAAACCCTGACGCGGCTGCGCACGTTCCCCGACGACCGGTCGATCGAGCGTCTCCAGCGCCTCAACGTGCGTTACATCGTCGTCCACGAGATGTTCTACAAGCCAAAGGAACACGCCGCCTTGCTGCTGCGTCTCGGGCGACGTGAGGACATTGCGCCGGCAGGAAGATATCGGGATTGGGCGGGAGTGGCCCAGGTCTTTGAATTGAAGAGAAAATCTGGCGAAGGCTGTCACTCAGACACGAGCCGGCTGTCGCGCGAGACCCGGCGTCCACCGTGCTCATGAAGCTCTTTCGGGCCGCCGCGGGATCAGGCCTAAGCATTTCCCGGCGCGGGCCGATATGGTGGTCAGGAGAGCAGCCGTGAGCCACCTCGCCGCGTTCGCCGTGTTGACAGTCAGCCTCGTCGCCCCTATCGGAGCCGCACGCGCGGTGCTGGGCCTCGTCATGAGTCGCCTGGCTCGTCGGCGTCCCTGAAGAAACTTCCGAACAAAAGCGACATTCGACGCCTCAGCAACCACGGTGGAGGCGAAGGAACTCTCGTCGACGTTCCGCGTCTGTCGAATACCGTAATCCGCTGACAGAATTGTTCGTCCGGCCTAGGAGCGTGTCTGAGAACAAGAACACGCTCCCAGTAGGCCGGCTTCGCCGGCAAAAAACAGCCAGATTCGTGCATTTTCCTTTGTGTTCCTTTGTCTCCTTTGTGTCCTTTTGTTTTATCCGATAATGTCACGGTGGCGAACCGTATCCATGGCATCTGCCTGACAATCGTCTGCTTCGCGGTCGCGCTGCCGGCGCTCCCGGCCGTGACCTCGATGCCGATCACCCTGGAACTCAAAGACTACGCCGTCTTGCCGATCACCGGTCTCGTGGACGGGAAGGGCCAGACCGACGGCATGCTCGCACGCGTCAATTCGCTGCGTGAGGAGCCCGGCGGAGCGAATCGATTCTTCGCCAACGATCTCAACGGGCCGCTCTACATCCTCGACAAAGCCACGAGAAAACTCACGACCTATCTCGACTTCAACGGCCGCGCCGGCCGGCCGGGAATCTTTCACAAGTTGTCGTTCGACACCGGTTACGCGGGCGGACTGGTCAGTCTCCACTTCGATCCGGCTTACCGGACCAACGGCAGGTTCTATACGGTCCATATCGAAGATCCGGCGATCGAAGGCTCCACTCTGCCGGACAACGCGAGCTACCCGGGACTGGACGTGCGTGGGTACCAAACAACCGCGCCCGTTTCGACCCCGGGACCGATTCAACGCGAAGGCGTGCTGATCGAATGGGCTGATACGAATACGTCAAACGCGACGTTCGAAGGTACGGCGCGCGAACTGTTGCGCGTGCAGCTGAACACGCGGATTCACCCGCTCGGCGCGTTGAGCTTCAATCCCACCGCCCGCCGCGGCGACGACGACTGGCGGGTCCTTTACATCGGCTGCGGCGATGGCGGCGCGGGTGAAGCGAGAACCAGCATCCGGAGCAACCCTCAGCGACTCGACACGCTCATCGGAAAGATTCTCCGGATCGTTCCGGATCCGGCCGAGCGCCAGTCGGCGGGCACCGTCAGCGAGAACGGCCGTTATCGGATTCCGAACGACAACCCGTTCGTCTCGATCGCCGGCGCACGAAAGGAGATCTGGGCGGTCGGACTCCGCAATCCGCACCGGTTGACGTGGGCGATCGATCCGGCGAACCCGCGCAACACCCGTCTCATCGCGAACTCCATCGGCCTGCACACGTGGGAAACCGTCAACATCGTTCACAAAGGAGCGAACTACGGCTACTCGCTGCGTGAGGGGAACGAAGTGCTTCAGGCCAACAATCAGATCGCAAAACTGCCGGACGTGGATCGGATTCCAGTTCAGGTTTCCGATACGGTGACGGACGGCACGGTCGTACCGACGTATCCCGTGATTCAGTACGGCCATGTCCCCGGTGGCGGCGACGCCATCGGCAGCGGCTTCTATTACTTTGGCAAGGCCATCCCCGCTCTCCGGGGCAAATACGTCTTCAGTGACATCTCGACCGGCCGCATCTGGTACGCCGACTACAACTCGATGCTCGCGGCCGACGATGGGGATCCGCGGACATTGGCGGAGATGCACGCCATGAAGATCGCCTGGGACGATCCGAATGACGTGCCCGATGCCGGGAAGAAGGTGTACGACTCGATGTTTCCCATCGCTGAAGCCGCGTATCATTTCCGCGGCGGAAAGGATCCCGACCTGCCCGGCCGAAGTCTCGTGTCGGGCGAAGGGCGCGCCGACGCGCACGTGGCGATGGACGATGCCGGCGAGCTGTACATCTTCACCAAGACCGACGGCATGATCCGCGCGGTGGTGGGCGGCGGCGTGAAGTAACGTCGAGGCTGAGGGGAAACGAGCACACGAAGAAAACCAAATGCAGCCACGAAGACGCGAAGACACGAAGAACGCACGAAGAAAGAACATCTCAGCGTATTCGGACGATCCGCTTACTCGGCTCGGAGGGCCGTCATGGGATCGAGTATCGCCGCCCGCCGCGCAACACTGCAGCTCTAGTGAACCGCCTTGTCCGTGATGTCCAGCGCTCGATCGATGATGCTGAACGCTTCACGCAGCTCCGCCTCGGTAATGCACAGCGGCGGGTTCGTGAAGAACGTGTTCCACCGGACAAACGTGTAAAGGCCCTCCTGCCGGAAGAACTTCGACAGCGCCTGCATCTCCTCTGACGTGCCGTTGAACGGCGCGAGCGGTACCTTCTTGGCCTTGTCGCGCACCAGCTCGATGAGCCCGAAGAGCCCGATCGATCGCGCCGCGCCGACCGATGGGTGGCGGCGTGCGAGATCGGCGTGCACACTTTTCATCACCGCGCCCATCCGCCGGGCATTTTCCAGCAGCTTGTCCTCCTCGTACACCCGAATCGACGCGAGCGCGGCGGCGCATGCGACCGGATGGCTGTTATAGGTGAGGCCGCCGTAGAACACCTTGTCGGTGAAATGATCGGCAATGCCTCTGCGCATGCCGACGGCGCCGAGCTGCACGTACGCGCTCGTGAGGCCCTTGGCCATCGTGATGAGATCGGGCACGACCTTCCAGTGATCGATGGCGAACCATTCGCCGGTGCGGCCGAACCCCGCCATGACTTCGTCGCAGATCATCAGGATCCCGTGCTTCGTGCACAGCTCGCGGACGCCCTGCATGTAGCCGTCGGGCGGCACCAGCACGCCGTTGGTGCCGGTCACCGATTCGAGGATGAACGCGGCAATCGTGTGCGGGCCCTCGAGCTGAATCACTTCGTCGATCATCGCGAGCGACTGATCGGCCGGGTCCCATCCGCGCTCGATGCCGTGATAGGGATCCAGCACGTGGACCACGCCGGGCATCCCGGGCTCGGCCGCCCAGCGCCGGGGATCGCCCGTGAGCATCATGCTGCCGGCGGTTGCGCCGTGGTACGAACGATAGCGCGCGAGGATCTTGTGGCGTCCGGTCGCGAGCCGCGCCAGCTTGATGGCGTTCTCGTTCGCTTCGGCGCCCCCGTTCGTGAAGAAGAAGACGTCGATGTCGCCCGGCGTAATCTCGGCGAGCTTCGCGGCCAGCCGGGCGCGCGGCTCGGTGGCCATGAAGGGATTGGCATAGGCCAGCACCTCGATCTGGTGTTGCACGGCGCGGATCACCCGCTCGTCGCCGTGCCCGATGTTCACGCACATCAACTGGCTGTTGAAGTCGATGAACCGCTTGCCTTCCGGGGTCCAGAAATAGATCCCCTTCGCGCGCGCAATCGGAATCGGATCCACCTTCGACTGTGCCGACCACTCGAACAGCGTGTGCTTCTTCGACAGCGCAATCATTTCCTCGCCGCTCATCGTCGTCGTCATCGTATCGATCGCCATGCTCAGCCTCTTTTCAGCAACGTTGCTCGATTGATAGACGGATTATCACGAAGTCACGAAGAGTACGAAGAGTACGAAGAATATTTTCTTTTAATTAGAACACCGTTCTTCGTGACCTTCGTGTGTTCTTCGTGACTTCGTGATGAGCCGTCTATCTCCTCAGCATCTCATCCCGCTTCGCCTTGAACTCGTTCCCCGGCTTCCACTCGGGCATCCTGTCGGCCTGCGCCACGCGGTAGCCGACCGCAAACAGCACCTTCAGGTCCTCGTTCGTCCCGGTCAGATCCCAGTCCGGCAGGACCACGTCCTTCGGCGTGTGATACCGCTGTTCGGTCCACTCGTCCCGCACCTTCTTCGCGTACTCGGCCGGCTTGCCGATGAATTCGACGCCGCTGTCCGGATCCAGCGCCGGCACTCCCTGTTTCGCGAAGTTGAAGTGATCCGATCGGTAGTACATGCCCTTCTCCGGCTCGGGATCGCCCTTGACAATCCGGCCCTGCTCCGCGGCGGCATCCCGCACGTAGTCGTCGAGCTCCGACGCGCCGAGGCCGATCAACGTGATGTCGCGGGTACGACCGTGGACGTTCCAGCTGTCCATGTTGATGTCGGCGACGGTCTTCGCGAGCGGGTGGATCGGCGTCACCGAGTAGTACTGCGATCCGAGCAGCCCCTGTTCCTCCGCCGTTACGGCCAGGAACAGGATCGAACGCCGCGGCGGCGTGGGCAGCCGCTTGAACGCTCTCGCCAGCTCAATCAGCGCCGAACATCCCAGCGCATCGTCTTCAGCTCCGTGAAAGATGCCTTCCGGACTCTTTCCGAAATGATCCCAGTGGGCGGTGTAGACGACATATTCGTCGTCCAGCGCCGAATCGCTGCCGGAGAGCGTCCCGAGTACGTTCTGAGAATCGATGCTGCGAAGCTTGTTGCGGATGGTCATGGAGGCCGTGACGCCGAGGGGCACGGGCTTGAACTCGCGGCTCGCCGCGGCGGCCTTCAGCGTATCGAAATCCTGGCCTGCCATTTTCAGCAGGTTCCTGCCTTGATCGAGCGTGATCCAGCCTTCGATCGTGGCGCGCCCCATGTTCCTGTCGGCCGTCACCAGATCGAACTGCTCGCCCGTCTTCCCCTGCACGACATTGAAGCCGTAGCCCGCAGGACCCGTTTCGTGCACGATCAGCACGGCGGCAGCGCCTTTCTGCCCGCCGATCTCGTACTTGTAGGTCCAGCGGCCGTAGTAGGTCATGGCCTTGCCGCCAAACGTTTTCGGATCCAGCTCCGACGGCCTGGCCGGATCCGGCACCGGCGGATCGTTGACGAGCATCAGGAGCGTCTTGCCCTTGACATCCAGCCCCTTGTAATCGTCCCAGTTGAATTCCGGCGCGACGACGCCGTAGCCGACGAAGACGATCTCGGACTTCTGCAGATCCGCGGCCGGCGCCACGTGCTTCGTCCAGGCCACCACGTCGTCTTTCCATGTGAGCGTCTGCTGCTGCCTGTCCTTCGTGAAGATCAACGGAGCCGGCTCCGGCGTCATACCGACGAGCGGGACCTTTTGAACGTACGTGCCGTTCGTATTGCCCGGCTCGAGCCCCGCCCTCTTGAAGTGATCCACCAGGTACTTCACCGTCAGGTCTTCGCCCGTGGTCCCCGGGGCGCGTCCTTCGAATTGATCCGACGACAGCGCCTTGGTGTGCGCCAGGACCGCTGCGCTGTCGATGTTCGGCAGCTCAAGCCCGAGCAGTCGGGAACCTCGTGGAGGCGTGGTCACGATTTTCAGTCTATCTTCAACGAAGCTCGCCTCAAACCGACGAAGAAAGGGTTTGAGACGGCTGCTGGAAAAACGCAGCCTGAAGTGGAAAGTTAAAACAGAAAAGTTAAAAGCAGTCGGAAAATCGCACTTTTCTGTTTTGGCTTTTCAGTTTTAACTTCAGGTCGGCGCCTTTTTCAGCGACCTGCTAGCTGTTCATCAGGTCGAGCGTCGCCAGGGCGATCACCTTGGTCGCATTGACCAGGTCGTCCACGCGGCAGAATTCGTCCGGTTGATGGGCGATCTCGAGCTCGCCAGGACCGTACGCGACGCAGTGCGGCACGCCGGCAATGCGGGTGACGTGCTTGTGATCGTACGTGCCGGGACTCGCAATCAGCTCCGGCCGCCTTCCGAGGACCCGTTGGATCGACGCGTCGAGCGCGCTGATCACGGGAGAATCGTCCGGCGTCCGGGTCGGCTGCACGATCATCAGATCGCGGAGATCGAAGATCACGTCGGGCGCGACGGCGCGCGCGCGCGCGACGAGCTGTTCGATCTCCGCTTTCGTCGCGTCGAAACCCTCCTCCATCAGGAAGCGGCGATCGAAGACCGCTCGGCAGAAATCGGCGACACACGGCGTCTGAATGCCGTCCACGGGCTGGCCGCCTTCGATGCCGTTCACGTTGATGGTGGCGTGGCGCGCGGCTGGCGGGACAACCGGCACCGCCGTGCGCCGCGAGACCAGCTGCGGCGTCAAGTCGGTGCGGACCGCTTCGAGCAGTCGCGTCATGCCGTCGATGGCGCTCACCCCGAGGAACGGCATGCTGCCGTGCGCGATGCGACCGCGCGCCGTCACTTCGAACCAGTAGACGCCGCGGTGCCCGATGCAGATGCGGTCGACGTTGAGCGGCTCCGGAATGATGACGTAATCGGTGCGGCCGCGCGCAAGACGGCCGGCCTCGGCCAGGTAGGCCACGCCGGCAAACCCGCCGCTCTCCTCGTCCACCGTGCCGCTGATTTCGATGGTGCCAGGCAGCGGGACGCCCGCGCGCACGATCGCTTCAGCCGCAAACACCGCCGCGGCGATCCCCGCTTTCATGTCGCACACGCCGCGTCCGTAGATCTTCCGATCGCGCACAACGCCCGCGAACGGATCGATCGACCAGCCGCGGCCCGGCGGGACGACGTCGACATGCCCGTTCAGGTGAACGACCCGTCCCGGCCCGCCACGTCGGCTCCCGATGACGTTGACGCGCGGATATCGCGTTGTGTGCTCGGGCCGGCCTTCGGCCGCGAGATACTCCACGATGAAGCCGCGCTGCGCGAGATCGTCGCCGATGAAGTGCGCGCAGGCCTCGTACTCGTCGCCCGGAGGATTCACCGTCGGAATGCGGACCAGATCGATGGTGTACTGCACGATTTCATCGCCAGCTCGATCCACTTCGGCAAGGATGCGATCGATATCGACGGTGGTCACCAGTGCGTACAATAACGCACGGAGCAGGACGTATGCGAATGGTGATCATGGGCGCGTTGATCCTGGTTGCGATAACGTCGTTCAGCGTTCCCGAGGGGCTCGTGAAAAAATCGCCCGCTGATGTAGTGCAGACCTTCAGGTCTGCGCAACACGGCAGGCCTGAAGGCCTGCACTCCAACAATCTCTTGGCGCGCGCAGGCGACAAGGCTGCCCGGCAGAACGCGGTGCACTCGAACGCGACACTGACGGCCGTCCCCGGCATCAAGGTCGGCCATCAAACGCTCGCGGCACGCCCCACCGGCTGCACCGTGATTCTCGCGGAAGCCGGCGCCACCGCCGGCGTCGACGTGCGCGGCGCGGCCCCAGCCACCCGCGAGACCGATCTGCTCAATCCTGTCGACATCGTTCAGCAGATTCACGCGATCGTGCTCTCCGGCGGCAGCGCGTTCGGACTCGACGCGGCCGGCGGCGTGATGAAGTACCTCGAAGACAAGGGCATCGGATTTCCATTCGGCGGCGCGCACGTCCCGACGGTCCCTGGCGCGTCGCTGTTCGACCTGCCGGTCGGCAATCCGAAGATCCGCCCGACCGCCGACTGTGGCTATGAGGCCGCCAGAGCGGCGACCGACGAACCTGTGACCGAAGGCAGCGTGGGCGCCGGTGCCGGCGCGACGATTGGCAAAACGGCGGGCCTCGATCGTGCGATGAAAGCTGGTATCGGAAGCGCGGCCCTCACGCTGCCGTCCGGCCTGATCGTCGCCGCGCTCGTGGCCGTCAACGCGGCTGGCGACGTGATCGATCCCGCGACCGGGCAGGTCGTCGCCGGCGTTCGCACGATTGATGGTCAGGGGTTCGCTGACGCACGTGTCCTCCTGCGCAAGGCGGCGCCCCGTAATCGGTCGGGCGGGAACACGACCCTCGGCGTTGTGGCGACGAATGCGCGGTTGGACAAGACCCAGGCGACCCGCGTGGCGCAAATGGCTCACGACGGATTCGCGCGCGCGATCGCACCGGTCCATACTGCCGTTGACGGCGACCTGGTGTTTGCGCTCGCGACAGGATCCCGGACCGGCGAGGCCGACGTCAGTCACGTCGGCGCCCTTGCCGCCGACGTCATGGCCGAGGCTATCGTCCGCGCTGCTCGCCAGGCGACCGGTGTGCCTGGATTTCCCGCTCTCCGCGATCTGCGACGCTAGCGAACGTCACGATTGAACGCAAAGGTAGCAAAGGACGCAAAGAAAGAACCGTTCCTCAGCGGCCTTCGCGGCCTTTGCGTTCCAATGCGGCGTCAGTTAGTCGGACGCGCTCGTGGAGTACTATCGCACGATGCGGAGACGAATCGCTCTCATCATCGGCATCGCCAGCGGCGCGCTCGTGATTGTGCAGGCGCAACCCGCGCCCCCGCGCGCCACATCCGGTCTGACGGCCGTGGACGGTCTGCGCGTCGGTCATCACACGCTGGCCGAGCGACCCACCGGATGCACCGTGATCCTCGTCGACGGCGACGCGGTTGGCGGCGTGGCGCAGATGGGCGGTGCGCCAGGTACACGCGAAACGGATCTCCTTCATCCGCTCA
>QHWF01000711.1 GCA_003222455.1 Acidobacteriota bacterium | reverse complement strand
GTCACCATCTATGCCAATGGTCAGGTCGCGGCAGCGAAGGCGAACCGCTTCCAATTGACGATCGATCGGTCAATCGACGATCCGAACTACTGGGCGAGCAAGCCTGAGCGGCCGTTCATGGATGCCGCCGAAGCGGCGGCGCTGCGATGGACATTCGCGCCGCTGGATGCCAACACGAAGACGTCGGTTGAACTGATGTTCACCTTCCGCAACGTCATCGGCCCGGCTGTCGTCTCCGGCCAGGCTGATACGCTTTCGCCCGATGGACACAAGGTTCTTCGCGTCGGCAACGGCATCAGTGCGCCTCAGAAGATCGTCGACGTCAGGCCCGTCTATCCCGAAGCCGCGATGGCGCAGAACATTCAAGGCGTCGTCATTCTCGAATTACGGATCGGCATCGACGGTTCGGTCAAGGACGCCAGGGTGGTGCGATCCATTCCGCTGCTGGACGATGCGGCGGTGGCCGCGGCTCGTCAGTGGCAATTCCGTCCGGTCCTGCTGAACGGCGCGCCGGTTGAAATCGTCATGAACGCCACGGTCGCTTTCTTACGGTGAAATTGCAGATTTCAGATTGCAGATTTCAGATTGCAGATCATTTAAGATTTCAGATCGTCATTGTAAATTGGCGACCAATCTGCAATAAATCTGCAATCTGAAATCTACAATCTGAAATTTCATGAATGTTCTGCTGCTGTCGATGCCGGACTCGTTCGAGCACATGCCCACCGTGGCGATCCGGATGCCGAACGGCGCGCTCGCTTCGCTCGCCGGCAACATCGACTCGCATCACCATGTGGCGATTGCGGACCTGGTTCTCGTCCAGTCGGCCGTCCGCCGCACGCTGGAGCGGCTGCTGCACGATGAACAGCCGGACGTCGTCGGCTTGTCGGTGATGACGTTTCAGCGTGCCACCGCGATGAACGTGGCGCGCCTCGTGCGCACCCTTCGGCCCGCGGCGCGCATCGTCGCCGGCGGATACGATCCCAGCCTCGCGCCGGAGGCCTACGAGGGCTCGGCCGATATCGACTTCCTCGTGCGCGGTGAAGGCGAGCGCACCCTCTGTGCGCTGCTCCGTGCGATCGAGACCGATCGCGAATCGCGGCAGCCGGATGCCGAACCGGGACGTCTGGCCGGCATTCCCGGACTGTCGTACCGGACCGCACAGGGTTTCGCTCACAACACGGCAGCGCCAGTCATTCCGCTCGCATCCGAAAGCCTGCGGTTGCCGAATCGCGATGCGCGCGTGCTCCGCGGCTATACGCTGCTCGGCCGCCGGGTGGATGTCGTCGAAACCTCGCGCGGCTGCACGTTCGACTGCAGCTTCTGCTCGATCATCGAGATGCGCGGCCGCAACTTTCACCCGTATCCAATCGAACGGGTGCTCGCGGATATCGGCGACGCGCGCCGCCATGGCGCCGAGGCCATCTTCCTCGTCGACGACAACATCACGCTCGACGTCGAACGGTTCGCCCGGCTGTGCGAAGCGATCGTCGACGCCGGGTTCAACGACACCGACTACACCGTCCAGGCGATGACGGCTCCGATCGCGCAACACGGCGCGCGGCTGGCGCCGCTGATGCGGAAGGCGGGCTTCCGCTACGTGTTCCTCGGGATCGAAAACATCCTGGACGACGACCTGAAGTTCCTGCGGGCGCGGGCCAAGAACTCGCGCCGCGAGAAGGGCCGGACGATCGGCAACGCCAGCATCGAAGCGATCGAGCACCTGCATCGGCACGGCATGTACGTTGTCGGCGGATTGATCGTGGGGAATCCGGACGATACCCGCGACTCGATCGAAACGAACCTCAGGTTCGCGCGGCAGTACGTCGACTGGCCCTACATCCAGCATCCAACGCCCTATCCGCGCACCCCGATGACCCAGGACTTCCGCGACCGCGGGCTGATCGTCGACGAAGACGTCAGCCATTACGACGGGACCACGGCCGTGGTCCGCAGCGAGCATGTCCAGGCGGACGAGATCGAGTTCCTTCGCTGGCGCGCCGAGCGCTGGATGAAAGTGAGACACATGCCGGCCGCCTTCGCGCACAGCCCCGGCTTCGTTCTTCGCCATAGCGTCAAGATGCTCGCCCACACGTTTGCCGGAACCACCCTCAAGTCGCTGCTCGGGCTGGAGAGCGACCAGACCGTGTTCACACGCTATCGCCAGCTCCGGCGCCTGCAGCGCGCCTACATCAGCCATTAGTCCGTTCCAGTCCGCGGGTCCGGCTAAAGCCGGACACTACGGATGCCGATGCCGCCTCCAGGTCCGCCTAAAGGCGGACACTACCGATGTCTTTCCAGGTCCACTTGAAGGCGGACACTACCGATGTCGGTTCGAGGTTCGCCTGAAGGCGGACAGCACCGATGTCTTTCCGCCCTTTAGCGGTAGTGTCCGGCTTCAGCCGGACAAACACGTCGTTACGGTAGTGTCCGGCTTCAGCGGGATAAAACACGTCGTTCCGGTAGTGTCCGGCTTCAGCGGGACAAATTGTGAACCGCACGGTGGGATCCTACGTATCAACAAGCACCAGAGCGGGAGCTTTTCGCCGCGCCGCGCGTCTAAGAGTCCGTCCGGATGGGGCCTCGATCATGAACCTGCTGCACGACGTCCGCTACGCCTTCCGGCTGCTCTTCAAGGACCGGTGGTTCACCGCCGTGGCCGCCACCGCGCTGGCTCTCGGCATCGCCGTGAACACCGCGGTCTTCACCTTCGTGAACGCCGTGCTCCTTCGCGGCCTGCCGTTCGACGACTCCGATCGGATCATCTCGCTCGGCACGACCGACGCGCGCAACCGCCAGCTTGGCGTGTCGCGCCTCGATTTCACCGATTGGCGCGAGGCCTCCCGTTCGTTCTCGGGTCTCGCGCTCATGCAGCCGGCCTCGATCAACATCAGCGACGAAGGACGAGCCCCCGAACAGTTCCAGGGCAGCTACCAGTCGGCCAACATGTTCCAGGTGATCGGCGTGGGACCGATCATCGGCCGGGACTTTCTGCCCGAGGACGATCGGCCTGCCGCGGCCCCGGTGGTGATCATCAGCAACGGCATCTGGAAGAATCGGTATGGCGGCGATCCGTCAATCATCGGCCGCTCCATCAAAGTGAACAGCGTCGCCGCGACCGTCATCGGCGTGATGGCGCCTGACATGAAATTCCCGTTCAACAACGATGTCTGGGTGGCGATGTCGGTCCTGCCTTCCGAGGTGCGCGACGCGAAACGCGACGTTCGCAACTTTCAGGCGATCGGCCGCCTGGCGCCAGGCGTGACGCTACAGCAGGCTCGAGCCGAGCTCCAGAACATCACACAGCGGCTGGTGCAGGAATACCCGACGACCAACAAAGACGTGCGCGCGAGCGTCATGACGTTCAACGATCGCGTGACCGGCCCGCAGATCAAGCTGATCTTCCTCTCGCTGATGGGCGCCGTCGCGTTCGTGCTGCTGATCGCGTGCGCGAACGTGGCCAATCTGCTGCTGGCGCGTGCCGCCCAGCGATCGCGCGAAATCGCGGTGCGTGTCTCCCTGGGCGCCAGCCGCTGGCGCATTGTCAGGCAGCTGCTCGTCGAGAGCGTGCTGCTCTCGGTCCTGAGCGGCATTCTGGGTCTCGGCTTGTCGACGTGGGGCGTGCGACTGTTCGATGTGGCCACCACCGGCGTCGGCAAGCCGTACTGGATGACGTTCACGATGGACAAGATCGTGTTCGCGTTCCTTGCCGCCATCTGCCTCGGGACCGGAGTGCTCTTCGGGCTCGCGCCTGCGCTGCATGTCTCCAAAACCGACGTGCACGAGGTCCTGAAAGAGGCTGGCGGCCGCAGCGGAAGCGGCGGGATGCGCGCCCGCCGCTGGACGAGCGCCCTCATCGTTGTCGAAGTGATCCTGACGCTGGTCCTCCTGGCGGGCGCCGGATTCATGATGCGCAGCTTCCTCGTGCTCTATCAGGCGGACCTGGGCATCGACTCGTCGCATCTCCTGACGATGAGGATGACGCTGCCGTTGTCGAAATACCCGCGCCCCGAGCCGCGCACGCGGCTGTATCGACAGCTCGAAGAGCGCCTGCGCCATGTGGGGGCCATCCAGGCGAGTGCGATCACCAGCAACCCTCCGATGTTCGGCGGCATGATGCGGCAGCTGACGGTTGATGGCCGTCCGGCGCCGGCAGGTGAGCGGCCGCCGGAGGTCACGATGCTGAGCGTGAGCGCCGGCTATTTCGACACGATCGGCGCCCGGATGCTTCGCGGCCGGGTCTTCACCGATGTCGACGGCACACCCGGGCACGAGGCCGCGATCGTCAACCAGCGCTTCGTCGCGATGCATTTTCCCGGCGAGGATCCCATCGGACGCCGTGTCCGGCTCGCCGATTCGACGCCGCAGGTTCAGCCGCCGCCGCCGCTCGACGCCACGATTGTCGGCGTCGGGCCGACCATCCGGCAGCGGAACTTCCAGGATCCGGACCCCGATCCGGTGGTGTATCTGCCGTATCGCGCCGATCCGCAGCGGTTCGGGACCCTGATCGTCCGCGCCGCGGGCGACCCGGCTCAGATCACGTCGCTGGTGCGTGAAGAGATGCGCGCCATCGAACCCGATCTGCCGCTGTTCAACATCCTCACGATGGATCAATTGCTGGCGCAGCAGCGCTGGCCGTTCCGCGTCTTCGGGTCGATGTTCGCGATATTTGCGGTGATCGCGCTCGTCCTGTCCGCGGTCGGCCTGTACGCGGTGACGGCGTATTCGGTCACGCAGCGGACGGCGGAGCTGGGGGTGCGGATGGCGCTCGGCGCGCAGCCGGCGCAGGTGATGTGGCTCGTCCTGCGGCGCGCGTTCGTGCAGCTTGGTGTCGGTTTGCCGCTCGGCATCGCGGGCGCGTTCGGCGTGGGCCGGCTGCTGCAGATCCTGCTTGTGCAGACGAGCCCGCGCGATCCGGTGACCATCGGGTCGATTGCGCTGCTGATGATGGTTGTGTCGATGGCCGCGTGCGTGTGGCCCGCCCGCCGCGCGACGCGGCTCGATCCGGTGAGCGCGTTGAGATACGAATGAAGAAGAACCAGTCCCGGAAATCGGGATCACTGCGATCGCTGAAGGTCACCGACACATTCAAGACTTTCGTCATCGAGCAGCTCGCGGATCTCGACGATCTCGCCGCGCGCGCGATGTTCGGCGGCGTCGGGCTCTACTCGCGTGGCGTCTTCTTCGGCATCATTGCGCGCGACCGGCTGTATCTGAAGGTTGACGAGGTGAACCGGCCCGATTACGAGCGACAGGGGTCGCGGCCCTTCAAGCCGTACCCCGACCGCTCGGGCACGATGCGGTATTACGAAGTCCCCGTGAACGTGCTGGAGAGCGCGCTGGAACTGACCGACTGGGCGCGTAAGGCGGTCGCCGCCGCCAGACGCGTGTCGGGCACATGATGCAGCAGGGTGTTCTGGCCAGAGAACGTCACGATCAAACGCAGAGGCCGCAAAGGACGCAAAGTAAGGACAGGGTTTGCTTAGCGGCCTTCGCGGCCTTTGCGTAGCCTTTGCGTTCCAGCGCAGCGTCAGTTAGTCGGACACGTTCCTAGCTTGCGAGTGCGAGCGGCTCGGTCTTGCGGCGGCCGGCAATGTCCATCCGTCCGTGGACGGTCGCGCCGTCGTGGAGCGTCACACTCGGCGCCGATACGTCGCCCTTCAACGTGGCCGTCTTCTCGACCACAATCGAGCCTTCCGATTGCAACGTGCCGGTCACCGTGCCGCTGATGACGATGGTGCGCGCCATGACGTCGGCTTCGATCACCGCTGTTTCGGTGACGGTCAGCGGGTGACCGCTGACGTCGATCGTGCCAATCACCTGGCCGGCGATCGTGAGCGGTTCCTGAGCCGTGATTTCCCCTGTGATTCGAATAGTCTTCCCGATATGTGCGATGGCGTGCATGAAGCCTCCTGCCGGCACATGAGGCAAGACGCGTTCCTGACGGCAGGCGCTTACGGATCAACGAGATAGCGCGCCCGACGCCAGAAAACAGCCTCAGGAACACACCGGCTATTACGAATTTGGCATTGGGAATTTGGACTTTGGAATGCGCAATCGAATGCCTGGATGCGTGACCGAGTTCTGGAAGGCGTGACCGAATTCCAAATTCCAAATTCCAAATTCCTAATTCAATCCTCGCCTGCATACGTACTGAGCCAGATCGGCTGCAGCGCCCGGAACGTATCTTCGACCATGCTCGCCAGCTTCGCACGCTCGGACAGGCACTTCGCATCGGCCGGCTTGTCGAGGAACAGCCATCGGCCGATGAACACCCATTCGAGCTCGGTCAGGTTGTGGCAGTTCAGCAACCACTCGATCGCCCGATCGGGAAGCAGGTCGATCGCCGGCGGCCGCGCGCCGTACTGCAGGAAGCCGCCATTGGCGGCCATCCAGCGGACGAGCTCGCGCTTCCACGATCGCTCCACGGTCTGCTGAAACCGCTCGAAGAACGCCAGCACGCGCTCCTGTCCGGCGGCACGATCGGGACCACGGTCCGCTCGCGAGATGTGGAAGCCGAGGCCGGCCCTGAAACAGGAGTCGCCGGCGGGCGGACTGTACCATCCGAGGTTGAACTGCGGTTCCCAGCGGCCGCCGTGGTGAAACGCGAAGATGTGGCCGGCCGATCCGATGGAGCAGCTGTTGGCGTGAAACAGCTTCGTGCCGGACTCGCCGCGGCGCTGGCGCGCCTCGACAATCCGGGCCGCCACGCTCGATCCGTTGATCGTGTCGAACAACGCGTCGATTCTCGGACGAAGCGCCCTGTACGCCTCTTCCCCCGAAACCGATTCGAGCAGCGCAAATTCCCTGGTCGAGAAGCCGGTGGTTGCCCGTTCACCGGCGGTCGGGGTCAGCGCCCGGCGCTTGCGGACCTCGTTCAGCAGGTTGGTGGCAACGCTGCTCGCGGGGTTCCGTGCGAGGGCCGTGCGAAGTGCGGCGACCGCCTCGT
>QHWF01000710.1 GCA_003222455.1 Acidobacteriota bacterium | reverse complement strand
ACGGCTTCGCCTGAGGTGAGATAAAGGCTGTACCCGGGGCCGCGCGAAAGGAAATGGACGTCCTTGTCGGTCTGGCCGCGATTCGCTTCGAAGTGAAGCGGTAATTTCCCGTAAGTCTCGCTCACGCGAGCGTCTGTCGCCGCGGTTGCGGGCAAGGCGAAGCCCGCGAGGACAGTGAACGCGAGCATGCTGTGAAACGGGATCAGCGCGCGCTGGGACATGGCTATCTCCTTTTTCTTTATTGACTCACAGTCGGTCACAAGCCCAGGATCGGCGGCAGCGGGGGCACGACCACCGGAGGCGGCGGCAGGACCACGGGCGGCAGGAGCGGAGAAGTTGCGCTGCCTCCGGTCACATCGAACGCGTCCACGGCGACGTAGGCACCGCCTGAGCTGCTCATGCCCGTCACGGTGATCAGGATCGTGTGATTCGATGCCGCAAGACCCGAAGCCGAGAACACCGATTCGGATGTGAGGCTGCCCGACGCGTTGGGACCGGCCGTATTCACGGTGGCCGGTACGCCGCCGTCGATCGACACCGCGGCAATTCCGCAGACATTGCACTTGACGCCGATCCAGCTCACCGCCGTCCCGGTGAAGGTGAACATCGCGGTGGAGGCGGCCACATTCGAAGCGACGATGCTGCCGCCGCTGAAGGTGCCGGTCTCCGCGCCGTAGCTCGTCCAAAAGCCGATCTCGGTTGCGGCGCTCTCCTCGGAGCGCGTCGTCCCGGTACCGGTCGGAGGCGGAGGCGGAGGGAGCGGGGTGTTGTCAAAGAACTTCACGACGAAGCCGTCCGAAGCAGGTCGGCGGCAGCAGACGACCCCGTGGAGCGCAGCTTGGTAGGCCCCCGCCGTCGTCGGAAAATCGGTCGAATTGGTGCCGCCCGTTACGTAAGCATTTCCGCTGGCGTCCACGGCGATCCCGAGGCCCGCGTCAAGGTCGGTACCGCCGAGATAAGTGGAATAGACGAGAGCCGAACCGCTGGGATTGAGCTTCGTGAAGAACGCGTCGGTCCCGTTGACGCCACTGCCACCGTGGGAATGGGGCTGGAAGGCATCGGGGGTCGTCGGGAAAGTGATCCAACTCGTTGTACCTGTGACGTAGGCGTTGCCGGCCGCGTCCACGGCGATCCCGTTGCCCCAGTCACTTCCATTGCCGCCGAGGTAGGTGGAATAGACGAGGGCCGAGCCGGCGGGGTCGAGCTTCGTGACGAAGGCGTCGCCCCCGGAACCGGCTTGTGTGCCGCCGTAAGTTGCTTGGTAAGCCCCCGCCGTCGTCGGAAAGTCGGCCGAGTCGGTGACGCCCGTCACATACGCGTTGCCGTCGCCGTCCACGGCGATCCCCCTGCCCTGGGCACCGTTTCCAAGATAGGTGGAATAGACGAGGGCCGAGCCCGCAGGATCGAGCTTTGTCACGAAGGCACCGGAGCTGCCGGCGGGCTGGAAAGCTCCCGCCGTCGTCGGGAAGTCGGTGGAGAATGTAATTCCTGTCACATAGGCGTTACCACCGGAGTCCACGGCGATTGCGTAGCCCCACTCAGCGCCGCTGCCGCCGAGATAAGTGGAATAGACGAGGGAGGAGCCGGTGGGATCGACCTTCATAACGAAAGCGTCCCCTCCCGCGAACGTTGTCTGGAAAGCCCCGATCGTCGTCGGGAAATTGGGGGAGTCGGTCTGACCCGTCACGTAGCCGTTGCGGTCGGCATCCACGGCGATCCCGTTGCCCGAACCGTCAAAGAATTTGGAATAGACGAGCACCGCGCCGGTGGGGTCGAGCTTCGCCACGAAGCCGCCGCCCGCTACGTAGGCGTTGCCATCGGCGTCCACGGCGATGCCGTTGCCACCGCCGCCATTGCCGAAGAGGTAGGTGGAATAGACGAGGGCGGTGCCTGTGGGATTGAGCTTTGTGACGAAGGCGCCGGCACCGCCGCCGAAGTTGGGCTGGAAGGTTCCGGCTGTCGTCGGAAAATCGGAGGAGGCGGTATAGCCTGTTACGTAGGCGTTACCGGCGGCATCCACGGCGATCCCGTTGCCCCAGTCGCCGGCACCGCCACCTAGATAAGTGGAGTAAGAGAGCACCAGCGGGTCGATGATGAGAGGCCGCGCTGTGTCGTAAGCGGCGAGCTGGAAACAGACGCGATTTGCGCCTTGGCGTACGTAGCCTCCGTCGATTTCGCGCCGGATGCCGTCGATTTCCTGATAGATCACGGGCTTGTGCTGACGGATGTCGCCACCCGCCGTGTGCAGCACGAGCTCGCCCTGCGCGTTGATCTCGAGCTCGTTGGCACCCTGGAAACCGAGCACGATCTTTTTCGGATTCACGCCAGGCGCGATAACGAAGTCGTATTCCAACTGGCGCTGGTTGCCGTAGTAGACGAGGTCGATGCCGGGATAGACTTCGCGGTAGTGCACTTTCGCGTAAGTCGGCACATTGGTACGCCACTTCGAGCGATCCTTGCCGATGAAGTAGTTCGCCTTGCCGGGAAGCTCGTCAAGCCCGGAGACCTGCGGCTTGCGCGCGGCACCCACGAGGCTCATTCGCAGCGCGACCGGATTGGTTTGCGCTTTCGCGTCAGGCCGTTCGGCCCGCGCATCGCGTGTTGAATCCGCGTTCGGCTTGGAGAGCACCAGCACCGCCTCGCTTGCGGTGAGATAAAGGCTGTAGCCGGCCCCGCGCGAGAGGAAGCGAACATCCTTGTGCGTCTGGCCGCGGTTCGCTTCGAACTGCAGCGGCAATCTTCCGTAGCTCTCGCTCACTCGAGCGTCTGTCGCCGCGGTCGCCGGCAAGGCGAACCAGACGAAGAACGTGAAAAGGACGAGCATGCTGCGAGACGGGATCGATTCGGAGTCGTACATGGCCACCCCCTACGGATAGACCCACAGCCGGGCGGCGATGCGGCGAAGCGCGCGCTCCCCGGCAGCACGCGACGCTCTGAACGTACTGCTTAAAATGCCGGGAATTTATTACACACGGGGGCTGAGCGCCGGGGTGGCGCGTAATCCGTCCGGCACGCCGGCCGCGACGGGCGACATAGCTCTTCCGGCGCCTTTGACGCGCCGGCCTACTTCGCTTGCTTCCTCGCCTT
>QHWF01000704.1:1041-4406 GCA_003222455.1 Acidobacteriota bacterium | reverse complement strand
AACGAGACACCGCGTTCTTCGTGGGAGCTGGACCGCGCTTCTTCGCAACCATGCAGATCCCGCTGCTCTCCGGGCGAGCGTTTATGGAAACCGATGCGGCGGACAGCCCCCCAGTGGCGGTCGTCAACGAAAAGTTCGCCGAGAGGTACTTTGCCGGCCAGAACGCGTTGGGTCAGCATCTCTCGGCGAAAGTCAGAGGCCGCCGCAGAGATCTGGAGGTGGTGGGGGTCGTCAAGAACACAAATGCGGCTGGCTTGCGCAAGGCGCCTCCTGCGACGGTCTACGTGTCGTATGCGCAGGTGGCCGGCGGCGACTTCCCCATATATCCGACCTTGGAAGTCCGAGCCGCGGGCGCTCTCGGTAGAGTCGCTGTGGCCGTCCGGCAGGCGCTTCAACGAAGGCTGCCAAGGGAGACGATCGATGTGCGTGCGCTTTCGGAGCAGGCGGACGCCACCATCGTGCAGGAACGCATGATGGCGACGCTCGCCGGTGCGTTCGGGCTGCTCGCACTGACGCTGGCGTGTGTCGGGCTCTACGGGTTGCTGGCCTACAGCGTTGCCCGACGCTTCAAGGAAATCGGTATTCGCCTGGCGCTGGGAGCGCAACGCAAACAGGTCATCGTTGATGTGCTCGGACGTGCGGCTCGTCTGGTCGTGATTGGAGTGGCAGCCGGCGCACCGGCCGCATGGGGGGCGTCCCGTTGGATGGAGTCGATGCTGTTCGGGTTGAAGCCAACCGATCCGACCACGATCGTGGGCTCCGTCGTCCTGCTGGCTGCCGCCGCCCAGATCGCCGCTTACATTCCCGCGCGGCGCGCTTCCTGCGTCGATCCGCTCGTGGCGCTGCGCCACGAGTGAGGAATCCGCGGACGCGGGTTGCTCCTATTGACACCCCAAAGGGAAATACGATACTCATTTGGTGTGGCCAAAGGACACGCGGACGCTCCTGCGAAGACGGATGTACTGCAAGGCACCCTCGATCTGATGGTGCTGCAGACCCTGGAGAGCATGGGGCCGCAGCACGGCTACGGGATCGCACGTCGCATCGAGCAGATCAGCGACGACGCCTTCAAGCTGAACGAAGGAACCGTGTACGCGTCCCTCATGCGCCTCCTTCATCGACGCTGGATTTCGGCAAGTTGGGGCGTGTCGGAGAACAACCGAAAGGCGAAGTTCTACGCGCTCACCAGGGCGGGGCGCCGGCAGCTGGTGACGGAGACCGAAAACTGGGAGCGCCTCGCCGGCGTGATGGCTCGCTTCCTGCGTAGCGCGGCGCAGAACTGATATGTGGGCCAGACTCGCAGCAGTGTGCTCGCGGCTTCGCTTCGTGTTCTCACGCCAACGTTTTGACGAAGAAACCCGGCGTGAGCTCGAGACCCATCTCGAGCTGCTCGTCGACAGATACGTGCGCTCGGGCAAGACGCCCCAGGCGGCATACACGGCTGCACGGCGGCAGTTGGGGAGCACTGTCCTGGTTCGGGAGGAGATCTATCAGATGAACAGCATCGGCAGGCTTGAACAGCTGACGGCCGATCTCCGATTCGCCTCCCGCATGCTCCGCCGGGACGTGGGCTTCGCTCTTGCGGCCGTGGGAACGTTGGCCCTCGGTATCGGCGCAACCACCACGATCTTCAGCGTCGTCAACGGAGTAATGATCCGGCCTCTGCCGTACCCGCAGCCTGACGCATTGGTCGCGATCTGGCACACCGCGCAGTTCCAAGGGGTTACCTCGAGCAACATCCCGCTCTCATCGACGATGTACCTCAGCTACCGTGAACACAACCAGACCTTTCAGGAATTCGGGGTGTGGCACACCGGGGCCGCAAACGTCACCGGGATTGGAGAGCCGGAAGAAGTCCGGACCCTGGTGGTGACATACGGCACTCTCCCCGCGGTTGGAGTAGTACCGGTTCTCGGACGGTGGTTCTCGTCGACCGACGATACGGCGGGCACCACAGAAACCGTGATCCTGACCCATGGGTACTGGCGGCGCCGCTTCGGCGGAGACCGAGCAGCAGTTGGGCGGACCATCACGATCGACTCGCGGCCTCGGGAAGTCATTGGGGTCATGCCGCAAGGGTTCCGGTTTCTGAACGCGGATCCGGAGGTGATTCTGCCGCAGCGCTTTGAGGGAAACCAGCTCCAGCCCAACGATGTCCACGCGTATGTGGGGATCGCCCGGCTGAAGCCAGGCGTCTCGCTGCGGCAGGCCAATGCTGATGTCCGCCGGATGCTGCCCATCTGGATCACGCAGTACGGAACCAACGGCCCGGTTCTGCAGGCCGCACGCTTCGAGCCGTCCCTTCGTCCGTTGAAGGAGGATGTGGTCGGCGATGTGGGGTCGGTGCTGTCGGTGCTGATGGGCACCATCGGCATCGTGCTGCTGATCGCCTGCGCGAACGTTGCCAATCTGCTGCTCGTGCGAGCAGAGGGGCGGCAGCAGGAGCTCACGGTTCGCGCAGCGCTGGGCGCTGGCTGGGGCCGCATCGCACACCAGCTTCTGGTCGAGAGCGTGACACTCGGTATGTTGGGCGGCGCGTTCGGATTGGCGGTCGCGTACGGCGGCCTCAAGATTCTCGTCGCCATGGCTCCCGCGAATCTGCCCCGGCTGGCCGACATCTCGATTGATCCAGTGGTACTGGCGTTCACACTGACCGTGTCGCTGTTGTCGGGCCTCCTCTTCGGACTCACACCAGTGCTGAAGTACGTGGGGCCGACGATGTCCGGGGCTCTCGGCGGGGCGCTGCATGGCGGCAGCCGGACGCTGAGCCAGGGCCAGGAGCGGCATCGCTCGCAAAACGCGCTGGTGGTGGCACAGGTGGCGTTGGCGGTGGTGCTGCTGGTTGCAGCCGGTCTGATGATCCGCACCTTTGACGCTCTGAGGAGGGTCCGGCCTGGATTCGCGCGGCCGGAGACGGTCCAGATGGTGCGCCTCTCGATTCCGGACGCTCAGGTGGCGGAGCCGGAACGGGTCGTGCGGATGCAGCAGGACATCGCGGAGAGAATCGCAGCCATTCCGGGTGTGACGTCTGTGGCGTTCGCCACGGCCATGCCGATCGAGACGGAATTCGAGAACAACATGGTGATGACCGTCGAAAACAAGACGTACAACCAGGGGATTCCGCCCCTGCGGCGCTCCAAGTCTGTTTCCCCCGGATTGTTCAGGACGCTCGGCACGCCAATGCTCGCTGGTCGGGATTTCACATGGACCGACATTTACGACAGCCGGCAGGTTGCTGTCGTCTCGGAGAACATGGCGCGCGAGATGTGGGGCGCGCCATCCGACGCTCTCGGGAAGCGAATTCGCGTGGGCCGCGTTGGCGCGTGGAACGAGATCATCGGCGTGGTCGGAGACGTCTACGACAG
>QHWF01000704.1:0-999 GCA_003222455.1 Acidobacteriota bacterium | reverse complement strand
CGCTCGGCACGCCAATGCTCGCTGGTCGGGATTTCACATGGACCGACATTTACGACAGCCGGCAGGTTGCTGTCGTCTCGGAGAACATGGCGCGCGAGATGTGGGGCGCGCCATCCGACGCTCTCGGGAAGCGAATTCGCGTGGGCCGCGTTGGCGCGTGGAACGAGATCATCGGCGTGGTCGGAGACGTCTACGACAGGGGCGTACACCAGAAGGCTCCGACCGTCGTGTATTGGCGAGCGGGAGTACAACGTGGCCCGGGTGTTTCCAGCACCTTTGTCCCCCGCTCGGTGACGTTTGCCATTCGAAGCGAGCAGGCAGGGACCGAACATCTGGCGATGCGGATCAGCAGGGCTGTCTGGGCGGTCAACCCGAATCTTCCAATCGCCCGGGTCCAGACTCTCGCCGAGGTCTACAGCCGGTCGATGTCCAGAACGTCGTTCACGCTCGTGATGCTCGCCCTCGCCGGGTCCATGGCACTGGTGCTGGGGATGGTCGGCATTTATGCCGTGCTCTCGTACGTCGTATCGCAGCGCAGGCGTGAAGTTGGCATTCGATTGGCGTTGGGCGCGCAACCGAGCGAGCTCAGGCGCAGATTCGTGCGCCACGGTCTCGTCCTGGCAGGCGCGGGCGTGGTGATCGGGCTCCTCGTCGCCACGGCGCTCACGCGGCTGCTGTCATCGATGTTGTTTGGCGTCAGTCCACTGGATCCGGTGACCTACACTACGGTGCCGATCATCCTGGCGATGGCGGCGGCCCTGGCGAGCTCTGTGTCGGTTCATCGCGCCACAGCGGTCGATCCCCTGGAGGCTCTCAAGGCTGAGTAGCAGTAGCGGTTTGACACAGGGCTCCGCGCGGCTCGCCTCGGGCGGCGGGGACCACCGTCATGCCGCGCCCAGCGAAAGCTGCACGTACGCTGGTTGCATGCCCCGCAAACCCCTCCCTTCTAAGTCAGTCAAAGGAAATCACCGACCAGTCTCCGGCGAACGCCTCAGGGTT
>QHWF01000694.1 GCA_003222455.1 Acidobacteriota bacterium | reverse complement strand
CGACGATCATCAAGGAAATCGCGAAGCGCGGTGCGTTTGTGGGGTTCGATCGGGTGACGACCGTTCAGCAAATCATGCCCGATGCGAAGAAGGTAATCATGGTGATGGCGTTCCTCGAAGCAGGGTTTGCCGACAAGCTGCTCCTGGCTGCCGACTTTACCGGCCAGCGGGCGATGGACGCCAGGCCGGGCTACGGGCGCACGCTGACAGGTTTCCTGCCGTTGCTGCGGCAGGCTAGCGTCAAGGACGAGACGCTGCAGATGATCACGCGCGACAACCCCAGGCGGTTCCTGGCATTCGTGCCTGCATCCAAGTAGGGCCTCGTATTGTCCCATGTCTCGGCCCGACCACTGGATTCGCAGCGGAGAGCGGCCGTGGGTGAACCCCAAATGCGCGATCCGGGGACTGGGCCGGTGACTCACGCAGCAGCGATCTCGAGGATATAGTCTCGTCTCAAGATAGGGTCGGTGCCCGTTGGGGACGCCACCATATTTGCAACAACGGCCACGCCAGCGAACAACCGCCCGATCGCAGCCCTTCAAAGTGATACGTTCGCGTCTCCGGGGTAAACCTGAGTGGCCCAGCCAGCACTTCACGCAGCAATCGCCGTCCGTCTTCGACGTGCTTCGTTAGCAGTGCGCGCCAGCCGTTGACGTGCTCTTCGACCTTTGCTTGAATCGCCTTCCGGTCAAACCCCTGGACGTCGAACGAACTCCCGCGCCACGAGCGCGGCGGTGAGCTCGTCACGGGGACCTGGCGTGTTTTTAGGGCATCCTGCGGCGGGACCAGGTCTCCACCGGCGGCGATGGCGTTCGTCAGATGCGCGACCTCGCGTTCGATGGCCAGCTTCTCGCTCGACGCACCGGGCCTGCGCATCGTCTCTGACGAGCTCTGGTACGCCCCGAACGGCCGCTTGGCCCGCCTCCGTGCCCATCTCGAGACAATCACGGGCAGCCGAGGGCGCGGGCGGGATGTCGAGTCACGATTTCTGTTGTCTGGATTCGCACGATGTGCAATGTGCGGCGCCTCGTTCTATCCCACGAGCCGAAGCCATGGCCGGGAGCGCGCGTTCTTCTATGCGTGCTCGGCGTACCACAAGCGCGGCACGGCGGTCTGTGGAAATAGCCTGTCGATGCGTATCGAGCGCGTCGATGACGCTGTGCTCCAAACCTTGGGCGGTGATGTGCTTCGGTCGGCGGTCGTGATGGCCTTCTCGATGGAGTCTTTGAGGCGATGAATCCGCGCACCCTGGCGTGCGACGTCGAGGGCTCCGGGCCGGCAGCATGATCGCTCCGACGAATCGACGACGAGACGCTGGACTACAATCACAGTTGCTCTCCAACGGACTGCGAGGAGGCGCCGGAGACGCCATGACTGAACAGCAGGACGCTCGTCACTTGCTCGATCGGGCGGAACGCGCCGCGACGGCCGGCGACCTTGCGTCTGCTGATGAGTTACTGAGAGGCGCCGCACGCATTCAGGAAGAAGAGCTGGGTCCGCTCCATCCGGATCTCGCCAACACCCTGAACAACCTCGCCATCGTCGCCGAAAGAGCAGGAAGCTCGAACGAGGCCGAGATGCTCTATCGTCGGGCGGCTGCCATAGCGACGGCGGCGCTTCCGTCCGACCATCCGATGGTCGTGGCAAGCCGACAGAACCTTGAAGACTTCTGCCGCGCGCGTGGCGTGTCGATCGACGCGCCCGCCGTCATCACGCCAACGCCGGACACCGAGCGGGAAGAGAACGCCTTCGCTTCCAAACACCCGGCAGAGGCGGACAAAATGCCTGTCCGACCTGTCGACACCGGCATCGCCGCGAAGCCTGCGCCCCCTCCTTCCACCGCGCTGCTGCACAATCCTCGTACGCCAGCGACGATTGCTACTCAGCCGTTGCCACCTGTTCCAACTCCACGTAGAGCGTCGCACTCGCTCGAATGGGTGGCGATAGGAGCGGTCGTCCTTGTGGCTGCCGTGCTCCTCGTGTTGCGGCCGTGGTCGTCTCGCGACGCGTCGTCACCAGCTCCGACGCCTGAGCCGGCGGCGGCGCAACCCGCCGAAGCTATGCCGCCGCGAATTGCCGCACCGCCGACCAGGCCTCTCCCGATCGAACAGGCGGGACCGCCGACGGCCGCGCCTCCTCGCGATGATCGAAACGTTGCCACTAACAAGCCGCCCGCCGCAGGCGGCATCACCGTGGCCACCGCGCGTCTATGTCGCACCTTCTCGACGAGTGGCAGCAGCTGGCGCTGCGACCCGGTGGGTCAATCCGCGGCGCCGGGACCGCTGATCTTCTACACGCGTGTCAGGTCGCCGCGCGATACCGCAGTGGTGCATCGCTGGTATCACGAAGGCACGCTGCGGCAATCCGTGATGCTGAGGATTCAGGCAAACGCGACCGAAGGTTATCGCACGTACAGCCGGCTGACCGTGGACGACGGTGACTGGCGACTGGAAGTCAGGAGCGCGGACGGCAACCTGCTGCACGAGCAGCGGTTCGCCGTGCGATGAGAACACCCCGCGCTGAGCCCTGTTCCTGCTTTCTGTTCCCCCTTTGCAGTCGATGGCTGAGATCAGAAGGTCACACTGCGACGTCGCCGCGATTTCCGCGCGTGGACTGGTGCGGCTCCAAATCATGCGCCGTGCGGTCCAGAAGCCGTCCCCGTGTTTTCGACCAGGATGGGGCAATTTTCGGCTATCAAGAAAGCGACCGGCGCGTGACGAGGCGCGGTCTTCCCAGTGGTGCCCCGCTGATCAGCAAGTTGTCCCGGACTGACGACACTGTCAGACCGGGCACCTGTCATGTGCTGCGAACTCCTTCGCCACACATCTGCTCGAAACTGCCCGTAACATCCGGCCGATCCAGGGAACTGCTCGGGCACCGTGATCTGAGCACGATGGGGACTTACGTCTCCGTGCTGAATCAGGACAAGTGCGGCCTTGCGAAGTCCGCTCGATCAGCAGGCCGCCGGGCTCGCTATCCTGCGAAGCCCGCGGGAATATTGGCGCTATCGAGACCCGCGTATTCCGCCAGCGTTCCCTGACAGATTCCAGACAAGTGCCACTCGCCATTGGCCTTCCAACTAAATTGAACCAGGCCGTCTGCCGGGCTACACTGCAGTCGTCGTTCAGCTATCGTGATACCGAGTTGAACCGACTATTCGTTAGCCGGACACCCAACGGACATGGCTGAACACCACGATAATCTTCGGCGCGAAGACCTGAAACAAGGAATGCGAGGGGCTCTTGACCAGACAATCGAGGAACGAGTGGACCGCTACTTGGAGGTGGCGCATCAGGGCATCGTTCCCAATCACCACTTCGCCGCGGCATCATCTGAATGTATTGACCTCTATCGTGATGGCTACCTGCTC
>QHWF01000125.1:1434-13351 GCA_003222455.1 Acidobacteriota bacterium | reverse complement strand
AGCCCACGATACGAACGATCCCATGTCCTTGAACCTGGAGCCGAGCATTCTTTCAGCGCCGGCATCGGAGAATCCGGTGACGAAGATCACGGCAGGTGTTGTTGCGCTGCCCTTTGAGTCAGGCGGGTAGTACAAATCCATCGTGAGTGCGCCGTCGGCCGTCACCCGATACGGCTCGTCTCGCCGAACCGTCACGGCGTCCATGCCGGGCATCGTATAGACCACCGTTTTCTTCGACATCTGATCGCGCTGCGCGTCCTGGCTCATGTGGGTTAGTTTGAAAACGGACCACGCGGCCACCAGTCGCGGCCGAGTCCGGTGTATCTCGCCAGCAGGACAAGAACAAGAAACGCGATCACAATCAGAAGGCCGACCATTATCCAGTTCCTCTCCAGGAGGGCGACGATTCCTCAGTCGACCATCAAACCGACCCACTACCGCCGGGTTCCGCGACGCGATCATCGCCCCCGGCCAGGTCCATCCAGAAACTATAGCCTGCGCGGCAGCAAGCCGGCGCAGACGAGTCCGAGTGCCGTGAACGCCTTGTCGAACGCGCTGGCCGTTGACGCGGCTCGCGCACGCATCCGGTCCGCGGCCAGTCGTTGAATAGCGGCAGCGCGGAGCGGATACGCGACGCCGAACAGAAAAGACAGCGTAACGACGGCCGGCGTGAAGGCCGCCGGCAGAGTGAACGCCGCCATCATGACAATGGCGCCGAGGCCGGCCAATCCGATCTGGCTGCGCCTGCCGGCGGCCACGTGGGCGGCGAGCATCGATCCCGCCGCTTCCGCGCACGTCACGATCGCCACGAGCATCGACAGCCGCGCCGGGTTGCTCCCGCCGGCCGTTTGCGCCAGAAACAACGCAGCCGACGCCGCACTTCCCAGTAACGACGCAGGCACAATCAGCGGAATCAGATCCGTGACTTTACCGGAACGCTGTCGAACCGCGCAGGTGCCTGCACCGATCTGACGCGTCGTTGCTTCAGGCGCGGGCTCGTCGTTGCTGCCCGGTGGCTCGACCATCGCCAGGGCAATGGTCAGACCGGTTGCACACACCACGGTTTCGATCAGCCACCCGATTCCGAAGCCCCACGCGTCGACAATCGCGCCGCCCGCGAGGATCAAGCCGACCAGGGCCACGAGCTCGATGGCCCGCGTCGTCGCTTCGATTGTTCGAAAGGCCGCTTCGCGATCGAGTGCGACACAGGATCGATAGAGGAGCGCCTGATCGGCGCCGGACCGGAACGCATCGCCGAGCGCCACCAACAGTGTGGCCAGCAGGAGGCCACCGGCACCCTGGCCGAGCCAGAACACCAGAATCCCCGTGACCTGCGCCACCGAGCCCACGATCAGGCTGACGCGATGGCCGAATCGATCCGCAAACCAACCCGTCGGCACCTCGAGAGCGGCGAGCACAACGTCGCCGGCTGCCAGAGTCGCGGCGACGATCGCCGGCGGCACACCCTTTTCCTGTACCCACCAGAGCAAGTACAGGCCGTGCATGACGCCTTCGACCGCGGCGACGCGATACAGCAGATACAGCGGGACGTTTCTACGGCAGCGGGATCAATTCGGAGGCATGTGACGAGCTTAGCAAAAGGCGGCGATGAATGCCCGACTACCTGACACCGTGGAACGCAAAGGCCGCGAAGGCCGCAAAGAATACCGATCTCGCGATGGCGATTCGTTGACCGTCAGAGTTCCGCGAACGACACAGGCGGCCCGATGCAGGCCTGAAAGCCCTGTGAAAAATCACGCGTAGCGCAGCTCTTTCGGGCTCTTTAGGGCTGCCTGAGCGCCCGTGATGCAGGCCTGCCGCCTCCGCGCTTCGCGCTGCGGCGTGCCACGCCGAAGCGAAGCGAAGGCGGGAAGGCCTGCGCTACGACCCTTCGACAAGCTCGGGGTCGTCCCGAGCAACGTCGAGGGACGAGAGGCCGCCGGCCGCGGTGCACGCCAAAGGCCTGCGCTACGAGGGTCCGCCGGTTTATCGAAGACGGAGCGTTATCGCGTTCGC
Organism: Acidobacteriota bacterium; assembly: GCA_003222455.1. Taxonomy (GTDB): domain Bacteria; phylum Acidobacteriota; class Vicinamibacteria; order Vicinamibacterales; family CAVVIG01; genus QHWF01. The sequence continues at coordinate 11,335 of QHWF01000125.1, read as the reverse complement.
GGCGCGGTGGGCAGGGATGGCTGCTGCAACAGCGCACACCGCGACCAGCAACGCGACCACAGCGGCGAGCGAGATCGGATGAAGTCGGTCAATTCCCGAAATCCACGTCCGTTCGACGGTGATGACCATCGGCGCCAGCACGACGCCGATTGCCGATCCGATGAGCGCCAGCTGCATGGCGCCGCCGACGATCATCGACATCACGTGACGTTTCGATGCTCCCAGCGCCATGCGGATCCCGATCTCGCGGTTTCTGGCCGCCGTGAGATACGAGATGACCCCGTAGACACCCACGGCCGAGAGGACAAGCGCCAGCAGGGCGAACGCGCCAATCAACCACGCCACTTCACGGGACCGCGCGAACGTCTCGAACTTGACGTCGTCCAGCGTCTTCTCGTCGAACGTCGGTTGATCGCGATCGATGGTGCGCACCGCATCGCGAATCAGCGGCGTCGCCGATGCCGGCACACCACGTGGCCGCGTCACAACGGTCATGATGCGCGTCGGATTCTGGCCGTACGGCAGGTACAACTGCGGCGCTCGATCGTCTGGGTGTCCGGGGATTCCGTCTTCGCGCACGTCTTCCACGACGCCGACGATTGTCAGCGGACGGCGGATCGTGCGCGGAATCCAGAATGCGTCGCTCGGCGGAAAGAGCGGTGTCGTTCGTTCGCCGATGACGTCGGTGCGATGCCAGAATTGTTGAGCAAACCGCCGGCTGACAATAGCCACGCCCGGGCTGTCGAGGGTGTCGGCGCGTTCGAAGTCGCGGCCCGTGAGCCGGGGAATGCCGACCGTCGCGAAGTAGCGCGGGGCGACCACCCAGTACTGAACAACAGGTTCCCGTCCTTCGTCGACCGCGTGCCCTTCTATCGCGACGGGCACCCCGGTGCCGACCACCGACAGGGGCGGATAGTTGACCACCGAGGCCGAATCGACGCCTGCCGTCACGTTCAAGCGATCCACGATCGCTTCAGCGAACCGCGTGAGTCGTTTCGTGTCCGCGTACTGCCTCCCATTGAGCGACAACTGCGCCGTCATCACACGTCCGGTATCGACGCCGCGATTCATGCCGTTCAGAGACAGCGCACTCCACGAGAGCTCCAGTGCCGACGTCAGCAGGACGATGGACAGCGTCAGTTCTGCGACCAGGAGCGCGCCGCGCATCCGCCGATGGGCCACGCCCGAGGTCGCGCCGTGCGACGATTCTTTCAACGCGTCGATGACGTCGGTATCGCCGGCCCGATGCGCCGGGAGCAAAGCGAACAATGACGCCGTCACGATCGCGAGGCCGCCTGTAAACACGACCACCCACAGATCGACGCGAAACGGTTCGAGACGGTTGATGTCCTGGTAACTGACTGATTCGTTGAGCAGATCCACGATCCAGTACGCCGACAGAATGCCCATGATGGCGCCGGCGGCCGAGAGCAGGAGCGTCTCTCGACCCAGCGCCATCATCAATTGCCACCGCGTCGCGCCGAGTGCCACGCGAACCGCGACCTCCTTTCGCCGGGCCGCGGCCACGGCGAGCAGGAGATTTGCGATATTCGCGGCGGCGACGCACATCACCAGCGCGACTGCCACTTCGAGCGCCTGGAGGATCGGGCGCTGGTTGGCGGTGAACCGTGTCGACAGCGTCGCGATGTCGGCGGTCCACTTGTCGCGGAAGGCCTCGGCCGGCAACGCCGCGAACGCCGTGACAAGCTCGGCTCGCGCGGAGCTCAGAGTGACGCCAGGTTTGAGTTTGCCGTACAGGTTGATCGAGTGCTCCCGGTCGGTCGGATCGAGCACGAACGGCCGCCAGATCTCGAGCTCGCGATTGAGGACGTGGAAGAATCGGAAAGTCTCCGGCAGCACACCGACGACCGTGCACCGGGTCCCGTCAACGGTGAGGGTGCGGCCCACGACCTGCGGGTCCGCGCCGAACTGGCGCCGCCAGAACCCGTTGCTCAGGATTAACACGTGATCGTTGCCGGGTCGTGCTTCGTCCGCAGTGAACTGGCGGCCGAGGAGAGGGGTGATCCCGAGCAGCGGAAAAAATGTGGGCGCGGCGATCACACCTTGCACGCGACTGGGAGGATCGATCTGACCGGACAGCGTGAAATAGACGAAGCGCCATGCGGCCAGCTCCTCGAAAGCCGTGACCCGCGGGCGCCACGCGACGTAGTTTGCGGGCACGACCGCGGAGTACGACATCCGCCTCGCCGCGCTGGCTTCTCCGATCAGTACGAGTCGATCGACGTCGCGGTACGGCAGCGGACGGAGCAGAACCGTGCGGGTAAGGCTGAAGATCGCGGCGTTCACGCCAAAGCCGACCGCGAGCGTCGCGATGGCAACGGCGGTGAAGCCGGGTCGCGACGCCAGCGAGCGAACGGCGTTCGTCACGGCTGGATGGGAACCGATTCCTGCACGGTCTCGGCTGGCGTCGGCGATCCGTTGACGTGCGGGTTCAGCACCGCTGCGATGAACCGGTGCGTCGGCGTGTCGATGCCGACTTCGCGACCAAGGCGGACGACGGCGCCGCTCAGCCACGGCAGTTCGAGCCGGCGGCCCCGCTCCAGATCTTCGAGCATTGACGATTTCATATGTTTGGGCAACGCCCGATAGGCCCGGTCCACATCGTCGATCACGGTGTCCGGGACGGCGACGCCTTTCGCGCGGGCGACAGCCATCGTTTCGCGGGCGGCAGCCTTCACCATCTCGAACAGCTCGGGATCGCCGACGATCGGTCCGATCGGGCAGCGCGTGACGGCGGTCATCCCGCTGAACACCGACAGCCGGACGAACTTCGTCCAGATGTCCACCTGCACGTTGTCGCTCAACGTCGTCTGGAAGCCGGCAGGGCGGCAGACGTCGAAGAGCCGTTCGAGGCGCGGCGTGCGGGTGCCATCGAGCTCGCCGAAAATCAAATGGTCGAGAGCCGAATGGCGAATCACACCGGGCTCGTCGACCACGGCCGCGACGTAGACGGTGCCGCCCGCGGTATGTGGACGACCGACTGCGCCGGCCACGATATCGACGCCGTCGACGCCATTCTGCAACGGAATCACCGCGGTATCGGCGCCGACAAGCGGGATCAGCAGGTGGGCGCCGGCCTCGGCGTCGTACAGCTTCACGGTGAAGAACACGATGTCGACCGGTCCGATCGCCGCCGGATCGTCGGTCGCGTGGACGTGGGGCAGGTGCAGATCGCCTTTGCAGCTGCGAATCGTCAGGCCACGGGAGCGCAGCGCGTCGAGGTGAGCGCCGCGCGCGACGAAGCTGACGTGGGCGCCGGCAGCGGCGAGACGGCCGCCGAAGTACCCGCCGACCCCGCCAGCGCCGACAACCGCCACGCGAAGTGATGCCACGCCGCTATCTTAACCGGGCCGGCTTGGAGGCTGGACCTGACGCTTTTGGAGACCGTCCGCCGATGAGACGCGGCGAGGGAACCACATTTAGCCTCACGCGGGTGGAGATATCTACATATGTCGCGCCTGCCGCTCAGTCCCGCGCTCGTCGCCGTCCTTCAAGCTAGCCGATGTCAACGAAGGTCTTCGTAGAACAGCGCAGAGCCCGACGATCCCGCCTGGGTTCAGCAGCATCCGGATCATCAGTCGCATCAATTGGCACGAAGATCACGAAGACACGAAGATCACGAAGAAGCCATTAGTGTCTTCTAAGTACTCTTTTTTGTGTTCTTCGTGTTCTTCGTGTTTTTAGGGTTTTTAGTGGTCTGGTGACCCATTAATGTGGCTGATGATCTTGATGCCCCTGCCAGCAGGCGGGCGAGGTCGCAGAGGAGGGCTCGCGGGAGGCCTGCAATTCGATCGCAAGCTCCGGATAGCCGTCGGCCGGCGCCCGGGGCGATAGTGTGTGCATGATGAATGCGATGTCAGCCGTGCAATCCACTGAGAAGCTCAATGACGCGGCACGCTGGAACGCGGTCGTCGCCCACGATCGGAGCGCCGACGGATTGTTCGTGTATGCCGTGCGCAGTACGGGCGTGTACTGCCGGCCTTCGTGCCCGAGCCGGCGGCCCCGGCGCGATCGTGTCACGTTTTTCGAGACGCCTGCCGACGCGCGCACGGGTGGCTTTCGCGAATGCCGCCGGTGCCGTCCTGACGGGACGCCGGCGCCCGATCCGTGGATCGACAAGATCCGGCGGGCGTGTGTCTACCTGTCGAACGTCGACGGGCATCCATCGCTCGCGACGCTCGCCGCACGCATCGGCGGCAGCCCGTATCACCTGCAGCGGAATTTCCGGCGGCTGGTCGGCGTGACACCGCGCGAGTACGCGGACGCCTGCCGTTTGCGCAAAGTGAAGCGCCGGCTCCGCGGCGGCGCCGATGTGACGGGGGCGCTGTTCGAAGCCGGCTACGGCTCGAGCAGCAGGTTCTATGAGCGGGCAGCGCCGAAGCTGGGGATGACCCCGTCTACGTATCGGCGCGGAGGAGCAGGCATGCATATTCGATACACGATTGTGGAGTCGGCGCTCGGACGGCTGCTGGTGGCATCGACCTCGCGCGGCGTGTGTGCGGTCGCCATGGGATCGTCGGATGCGGAGCTCGAGCGAGCGCTGGCGCGCGAATATCCATCGGCCACGATCGCCGCCGACCGCGGCGTGCTGGCGAAATGGACCAATGCGATCCTCGCCTACCTGGACGGACGCCGGCCGCGACTGGATCTGCCGCTCGACGTGCAGGCCACCGCGTTTCAATGGCAGGTCTGGCAGGCGCTCGCGGCGATTCCGTACGGTGAAACACGCACCTATCGAGACGTCGCCGCGGCGATCGGGCGGCCTCGCGCCGTGCGCGCCGTGGCGCGTGCCTGCGCGACGAACCCGGTGGCCCTCGCCATTCCGTGTCACCGCGTGGTGCCGGCTGACGGGAGTGCCGGCGGGTACCGGTGGGGTGCAGCGCGCAAGAAGATGCTGCTCACGACCGAGCGGCGGTCCTGAATGAATCATGCCTGATGTCATGACTCGCCGACTCACAACGCTGGACTGGGACGGCATCGAAGCGTCGCTGGACGCCCAGGGGTTCGCACGAATCCCGTCGATTCTCAGCGCGGAGGAATGCGGTTCGGTCGCGGGCCTCTACAACGATGATTCGCGGTTCCGCAGCCGCATCGACATGGAACGTTTCCGGTTCGGCGTCGGCGAGTACAAATATTTCGCCGCACCGGTGCCGGCGATTGTGCAAATGCTCAGAGAGGAGCTGTACGCGCGGTTGGCGCCGACGGCCAATCGTTGGCTCGGCCGGCTGAAGCCGGGCGCTCGAAAAGACGGGAGCGCTCAGGCGCACGGGTTTCCCGATACCCTCGAGAAGTATCTTCACCGATGCCACGCGGCGGGTCAGCAGCGTCCGACGCCCCTCCTCCTCTCGTACAGCGCCGGTGGGTACAACTGCCTGCATCAGGACATCTACGGAGACCTCGCCTTTCCGCTCCAGGTCGTGCTGATGCTGTCGCGGCGTGGCGAGGACTACACCGGTGGCGAGTTCCTGCTCGTCGAGCAGCGGCCGCGGGCCCAATCGCGAGGCCACGCGCTATCGATCGATCAGGGCGCGGGCGTGATCTTCGCCACGCGCGAGCGGCCGCAGGAAGGCACACGCGGCTCGTATCGCGTAGCCATGCGCCACGGCGTGAGCACCGTGACGTCTGGTGCGCGCATGACGCTTGGGATCATCTTTCACGATGCACGGTGAGTGCGGGGCAGGTAGGGCGGGTGGGGCAGGTAGGGCGGGTAGGAAGGGCGGGATAGATAGGCGGGGGATAAGCAGGAAGGGAAGGATAGGCAGGATAGGCGGGAAAGGCAGATAGGGAGGAATGGCGGGAAGGCGTTTGCCGTGCTCCGTGTTGTCCATCCAGCCGATTCTGCTCATCCATCCCAACCTGCCCAACCTGCCCAACCCGCCCCAACCTGCCCAACCTGCCCAACCCGCCCGTTCTGCCCAACCTGCCCAACCTGCCCATCCAGCCCGTGATCCGCAATGATATTGAGATGACCAGATACGGCCGTTCCCCCTGGATCGACCGCTTTCCGAAATCGCGCGTGCCCTCCTATCCGCGACACCGCGGAACCGGCCCGGGGCCCGTCGTGATCATTGGCGGCGGTCTCACCGGCTGCGCAACGGCGTACGCCTTCGCCGCCGCGGGCGTGAAAGCGATGCTTCTCGAAGCCGGCCAGATCGGCCGTGGCACCACCGCGGCCGCCAGCGGATGGATCGCCGAGGAGCCGGGCGTGCCGTTCGACGATCTGGAAAAGGCGATCGGGCTTCGCGCGACCCGGCGAGCATGGCACGCCTGGCATCGAGCGGCGCTCGATTTTGCGGCATTGCTCCGGCGCCTCGACATCAAGTGCGGTCTCGAGGAGCATGGCATCGTGACCGTGGCGCTCACATCCGAACAGGCGGCGCGCTTGAAGCGCGATCGGAAGGCGCGGCGCGACGCAGGGTTCGAAGCGCCGGTGCTCAACGCACGCGCCGTCAAGTCGGGGTTCGCGCTCGATACCGCCGGCGGTCTGCGCAGCAAGGCCGGTGCGACCCTCGATCCGTATCGTGCATGCATCGGGCTTGCGTCGGCCGCCAGTGCGCGCGGTGCTGCCGTGTTCGAAGGCTCGCCGGTGAAACGGATCACGTTCGGACGGAAGACCGCTGACGTCTTCACCGACCGCGGATCGATTCGCACCGGGCGCATCGTCGTCGCGACCGGGATGCCGACGAGGCTCTTCAAATCGCTCGCGCGCCATTTCTGGTTCAAGACCACGTACCTGACCTTGACCGAACGCGTGCCGGCGAAAATCAAATACCAGCTCGGCAACCGTGAAGCGCTCGTTCGCGACTGTTCCAGTCCGCCCCACATGATCCGCTGGGTCGACGATGAGCGGGTGCTGGTGACGGGAGCGGACAGCGAAACCGTCCCGGTCCGTCAGCGTGAGAAGACCATCGTGCAGAGAACCGGTCAGTTGATGTACGAGCTTTCCACGCTGTATCCGGCGATTTCCGGCCTTCAGCCGGAGTACGGCTGGGCCGCGGACTACGCGCGCTCTGGCGACGGTCTTCCTTACATCGGCGCCCATCGGAACTTCCCGCATCATCTGTTCGCCTTCGGCGACAGCAGCCACAGCGTGACCGGCGCGTATCTGGCGAGTCGCATTCTGCTGCGACAGCATTACGAAGAAATGGATCCGGAAGACGAGCCGTTCGGATTCCATCGGTAACGTACGGGCACCACGGAGGACACGGAGGACAGGAGGAACAGTCGTGCTCCCATTCAGGATCTAACCTCCGCGTCCTCAGCGTCCTCCGTGGTGGGTCCACCACGCCTTCGCGAATTCTTTGTATACTCGCGAACATGGTCAAAATTTCACTCGCGGCGTGGCTGTGGCTTGCCCTCGCCACGCCAATCGCCGCGCAATCGACTGCAGCCAACGGTTCCATCGAAGGAAACATCTCGGATTCGTCTGGCGGCGTGCTGCCTGGCGTGACCGTGACGATTACGAACCTCGACACCGGCGCGGAACGGAGCGTCGTCACGAACGACCTCGGCCTGTATCGTGCACCGCTGCTCCCGCTCGGCACGTACAGGGTCGTTGCCGAACTGCAAGGCTTCAAGAAGTTCGAGCAGACGGGTGTCCAGTTGTCGGTCGGGCAGACCCAGGTGGTGAACGCGACGCTGTCGGTTGGCGCCGTCAGCGAAACGATTACGGTGATTTCCGCCAACTCGCCCGCGCTGGACGTTGCACGGATCGACATCGGCCATACCATGAGCGACCTCGAGGTCCACAACCTTCCACTCGTCGCCCGCAACCCGTACAACTTCGCGCTCGTCCAGCCTGGCGTCACCGGATATGAGAATGTCGAATTCGGCGTGCCGCGCCTGGCCGCGAACGGCGCCCCCATGCGCATCAACTATCAGATCGACGGCAACACGAATACCGAGAAGGACCGCGCCGGGCTTCGCCTGCTGCCGATGTCGGAGGTGATGATCAAGGAAGTCAAGGTGGTCACCACGGGGTTCGCTCCCGAGTTCGGGCAGACCATGGGGATGGTGTACAACGCCGTCACGCCGTCGGGGACGAATCGCTTCAAGGGCGAGGCGGGATACCTGTTCCGCCGCCGGCCGTTCAGCGCGTTCCCGTTCTTCTTCGGTTGCGGCAACACGACGGTCGCCGCCAGTTGTCCGCCGATTGCCGCAACCGCGCAGAAGCCCGACACGCGCGTCGATACCGGCACCGCAGACGTCGGCGGTCCAATTGTGAGGAACAAGCTGTTCTTCTACGGTGGGTGGGAGCAGACGCGACGGGATCTCTCGTCGAACAGTCCGCTCACCATCTCGCCGGCGGTCGTGACGCAGCTGGGTCTGAAGGCGCAGCCCGACTCCGTTCCGAACGTGCAGACGGCGAAATTCGCGATCGCCAAAGGCGACTATCAGCTTGGCGGCGGCAACCTCGCGACGGCGCGATGGATCCGGTTTCACAACGATGCGCCGTACAACAGCGGGGGCGGCATCAACACGCTCGAACGCGCCACCGATTTTCTCGACGCGATGGATTCGATCGCCGGCCAGGTGGTCTCGTCCTTCGGCGCGAACAAGCTGAACGAGTTCCGGGTCCAGTACGCGCATCGTCACCAGCAGTCGGTGGCGAACAGCGACTCGGGTACGGGTCCGGCGGTGACGGTTTCCGGCGTCGCCGGTTTCGGCGCGCCGCTCGCCGGCACGGGTCAGGGCAACGCCGGGTTCGACTTCAAGCAGAACATCACGCAGGTCATCGACAATTTCACGTTCATTCGCGCGGCGCACAGCTACAAGTTCGGGTTCGACGTGCAGCACGTCTACGACGAGCGCACAGCCGCGCCGCAGTTCGTGTACACGTTTCCTTCCGTTGCGTCGTATCTGGCGGCGAAGAGCGGGGCGAGTCCGCTCGGCTACAGCGCGCTGACGCAGATTGCCGGCGATCTGAACTTCAACATGGCGACGAATCTGTACAGCGTTTTTGTTCAGGACGACTGGCAGATCGCGCCGGCGATCAAGGTCCTGTACGGCGTTCGTTACGACCTGTACCGGTATCCGGCGGGCATTGCCGACGCGCCGCTGGCGCAGACGCGCCGCTTCAACATCGACAAGAACAACTGGGGGCCGCGTGCCGGCGTGGCGTGGTCGCTGGACGATCAGACCGTGTTGCGCGCGAGCATGGGAATCATGTACGACCAGGCGATTCTCGGCGGCTATGAGCAGGCGTTGCAGGTGTCCGGGTCCCCGCGCGCGCCGCTGTACACGTTCAATGGCAGCGCGGCCGGCACCGGCGCCACGCCGGGTGCGCCGGCATTTCCGTCGATGGTGACGAGCGGGACGCTGAGCCAGCAGTCGCCGTGGGCCATCGATCAGGCGTTTACGGTCGCGCGCACGTGGCAGTCGAACGCGCAGCTCGAGCGCGCGTTCTCGAATCAGCTCACCGCGTCGATCGGCGTGATGTATGCGAAAGGCACGCAGCTGCCAGTCGTCACCGATGTCAACCTGATCAACCCGGTCGCCGCGCTCGCCGACGGACGGCCGATCTACAACGCCGCCGTGAACGCGTCCACGCGCCTCGACCCGCGGTTCAATCACATCAACCAGGTACAGTCGATCGGCGAATCGACCTTCAAGGCCATGACGCTGCAGATGTCGAAGCGGTTGAAGCAGGGGCTCACGTTCAACGTCCAGTATGCGATCGGCAAAGGGCTCGACAACACGCCGCTGCTCACGCAGTTGACCGTGCAGTCGGAAGCCGGACGATCCGATCCGAGCAATCTGGATCGCGACATCGGACCGAATCCGCTGGACCTGCGCCACAACTTCAGCGGCAACATCGTCTACACGTCGACCAGCCATTCATCGAACCCGATGGTGCGTGGCCTGCTGAACGGCAACGAGA
>QHWF01000125.1:0-1364 GCA_003222455.1 Acidobacteriota bacterium | reverse complement strand
TCGCTGTACCTGCCAGCCCGGAAAAACGTGGACGTGCGGTACACGCGATGGGTCCCGCTGCGCGGGTCGGTGCGCGCGGAAGTCGTCGCCGAGTTGAAGAACGCATTCAACACCGAGCAACTGGGGAGCATCATCACGACCCTGCCGGTCGACGCCCTGGGGAATCCGGTCAACGCGATACCGACGGATCCGTATCAGTTCCTGGGACCGAATTCCGGAACGGTGTTCGAGCAGCGGAAATTCCAGCTCGGATTCAGGCTCCGATTCTGAAATTTTGAACTGACGCTGCACCGTGCTCGGAACTGACGCCGCGGAGTGCTTCGGAACGGACGCCGTAGCGTGCTCGGAACTGACGCGGCAGAGTGCTTCGGAACGGACGCGGCAGAGTGCTGACACTACCGGAGACCACTGGCGCCAGAGCGGCTCGAACCCAATCGCCGGTAGTGTCCGGCTTCCGCCTTCGCTAAAGCCCGGGGCCCCCACGGCGCAGACTGTGCGCCGTGGGTTGGAGCTACGGCGGACCACCGTAGCCTTGGCGAGTTCCCTTGCCGACATGAATGGTCCCCCGGTGCCTGGACACCTGACCGTGCATGCGTCGAGATGAACGTTGAAGGGAGCGCCTGCGGCCACGCTTCGGCGCGGCCAAGCACCGCCGCGGCGAAGGGTCAGCGTCAGTTCGCGCTGGGGGTGGGGCCCCGGCGCCAGTGGAAAGCGCCTGCGGCCATGCGGCGGCGGCGGCCAAGCAAAGCCGCCGCCGCCGCATCAGCGTCAGTTCGCGCCGGGGGTGGGGCCCCGGCGCCAGTGGAAAAAAGTAAGCAGATCTGAACGGTTGCACATCCGCACTATTGGTCGCGGAGGTCGGGGAGGCCAGGGGGGTCGGGGAGGTCAGGCGGTCGGGTGGGTCGGGGTCAGGTCGGGGTGGGTCAGTTCGCTATGATCATTCAGATGAAGCGCCTGCTGCTCTCATTCGCTCTCGCTTTGGTCGCGCTCTCGACGTTTCCGCGTGCGCAGATGCGCGTCGTGCCGCTCGACGACGTGCAGGGACACGTTGCGCTCGGCCTCGCCCTGCGTCATCTGTCGAATACCGGCATCTTCATGCACACGACCGCGCACCCCGACGACGAGAACAATGGGCTGCTGGTGATGCTCAATCACGGTTACGGCTATCGCACGGCGCTCGCGACCGCGACGCGGGGCAACGGCGGCCAGAACGAGATTGGACCGGAGATTTTCGAGGCGCTCGGCGTGCTGCGCACGCAGGAGCTCGGCGCCCTGCATCGGTTCGACGGCGCGGAGCAGTACTTCACGCGGGCCGTCGACTTCGGCTACTCGTTCAGCATCGAAGAGACGTTCGAGAAGTGGGG
>QHWF01000703.1 GCA_003222455.1 Acidobacteriota bacterium | reverse complement strand
TTGGTGAAGTACCGACCGAGCTGCCGGCGCGCCGTATTGATGCCGGCGAGCGCGTTCAGGAACTGGGCGGCGTTCATCGTCCGGGCGTGCTCGTAGATCTTCACGATGACCGGTTCGAGCATGGCGGCGCCAATCGCATGGCCGGTCTGCTTCGCGTAGGTCTCGAGCCGGAGATCGAACCCGAAGAACCAGACGTGCATCATGCTTCGCATCGCCGCCAGGCCGTCGAGCTCGGGACTCTCCTCCGAAACGTAATGTCCCATCTCTTCGAGCCGCGCTGCTGTGTTCGCGACCGCCTGCGCCACTTCACGGTCGGTCTCCACGCCCATCACCGGCTTCGTCGACCAACCGATGCGCAGCACGGGCGGCCGTCTGCGCGCGAGCACGGCATATGGTTCCGCGGGCCTGGGAATGAGAAACGGATCGCCCGTCTGCGGCACCGCGAGGCAATCGAGCATGGCTGCCGCATCGCGCACCGTCTTCGCCTGCACGAAATTCTGGCCGAGGCCGAAGCCGTTCTCGTCCAGCATCGGGCCGAACGAGACGCGCCCGCGCGACGGCTTCAGACCGACGCCGCCGCAGACGCTGGCCGGAATCCGGATCGACCCGGCGATGTCCGATCCGTGAGCGATTGGTACGATGCCGGCCATGACGGCAGCCATCCCGCCGCCGGTCGAGCCACCGGCCGAATATCCTCGCTTCCACGGCGTGGACGTATTGCCGTGCAGAACACTCTCGGTCGTCCCCGACATCGAGTACTCGGGCGCCGCGGAGCGGCCGAGGATGTTGAGGCCTGCGGCTTTGAACAGTTCGCAGAGATGTGAATCCTGTTTCGCGACCATTCCGCGGCACAGCCGGCTGCCCCATTCGATGCGGCGGCCGGCCTCGTGGCCGAACACGTCCTTCATCAGGAACGGGACGCCGCGGAAGGGACCTGTCCCGAGTGTCGCTTCATTCAGCCCGTCAATGCGATCCGCATACGTTTCGATGACGGCGTTGACGACGGGATTGATTGCGTCGATTGCGATGGCCGCAGTCTGGGCCAGCTCTTTCGCCGACACCTGCTTCTTCGCGACCAAATCGGCGAGACCGAGCGCGTCGTAGGCGGCGTACTCTGTGAGCGTCATGCGTACTTTTGCCTCGAGCTAGAGCGAACGTCACGATTGAACGCAAAGGACGCAAAGAAAGACAGTATTTCTTAGCGGCCTTCGCGGCCTTTGCGTTCCAACGTGGCATCAGTTAGGCGGACACACCTCTAAAGCCTGGAGCCCGGCACCGACACTCTGCGCTCGGCAACCGCGCCGACGAAGTCGACGATCTGATTCTCCGCCCAATACCCATCGTCATTCGGGCCGGGCGGGCCGATGAACCCGCAGTGGCCGCCGTGTCTGCACACACGCAGATCGATGTGCGGGTTGTCGGCCACCCTCGGATCCTGAAACGGCTGCGACGGGACGAAGGGATCGTCCTCGGCCGTGATGATCAGCGCCGGAAGCCGGATTCGATCGACGACGCGCATGGCGCTGGCGCGATGATAGTAGTCCTCCTCGTCGCGGAAGCCGAAATGCGGTGCCGTGTAGGTCCGGTCGAAGGCACGGACGGTCTTGATCTCGTTGAGTCGTGACAGGTCGAATCGCCCGGGGTGGAATCGGGCCTTGCGTCGCATACGACGCTTCAGGTCGCGCACGAAATTCCACTGATAGAGCACGTTCCCCGGGCGCTCGAGCGCGCGCGTGCACTGGCTGATTTCGATGATCGGCGACACGGCCGCCACCGCCACGATCGTATGCGGCGCGTGGGCGCCGTACTCACCGGCCAGTTTCAGCGCGAGGTTGCCGCCGAGCGAGTAGCCGGCAACCGCGAGCGCCGGCAGCCGATCGATCTCGGTCAGCTCGTGGACCACGTACGCGGCGTCGGCGGTCAACCCGGAATGAAACAACCCGCTCGCCAGGTGCTCGGTCCCGCCGCAGTTCCGCTGGTTCAGCCGGACCGCGTTCATGCCGCGGGCGAACGCCTTGGCGGCAAGACCGCGCATGTAGTGCGCATCGCTCGATCCATTCAAGCCGTGCAGGGTGATCAGCGTGGCTCGCGTCCACGGTTCCGGCTGCCAGTGGCAGTTCGCCAGCACCCGCGTGTCGCGGTCAACCTCGAACAAACGTCGCGTTGGCGGCGGCAGGTTGGGAAAATACCGCGGATTGCCCCACCCGTACAGCGTCATCGAATGTCCGCCGGCCAGCGCGGGCCGCGGCACGAAAGGATCGCTGTTGTCGAGAGGGGGCGGCAGCCTGTCCATCGACGTCGATCATACCGGACCTAACACGGAGGACGCGGAGGACGCGGAGGTTAAATCCTGAAGGGAGCGGGACGATACGATCGAACGCAAAGGCCGCGAAGGCCGCAGAGAAATCGGTCTCTTACTCTGCGTACTCTGCGACCGCTGCGTTCGATCGTGACGCTATCCAGGCTCTGACCTCCAGACATTCGGGACGAAGAATGCGGACAACAGGATTTTTCCTCCTGTCCTCCGCGTCCTCCGTGTTACGTTCCTAGCCAACTCACAACCTCACGTTCCCGTCTGCTAGAATCCGCGATCATCAGGAGGCCTCATGTCTGTTCCACGACTGTTGATCATCGCGCTTGCGATGTCAGTCACAGTCTCGCTCACCGCTACCGGACAAGCGCCAAACACCACGTCTGCACCGAAGCCCCAGGCGAACCCGGCGCTGGATCAGTACAAGAAGAACGTCGGCCTCGAAGTCGACGGCATGCGCGAGGACATCGCGCGGATGAACGATCAGGTCTTCAGCTTCGGCGAGCTCGGGTTCCAGGAGTTCGAGACGTCGAAATACCTGACCGGCATTCTGAAAAAGAACGGCTTCACCGTCCAGGACAACCTGGCCGGTATTCCGACCGCGTGGATGGCGAGCTGGGGCTCGGGCAAGCCGGTGATCGCCCTCGGATCCGACATCGACTGCATTCCGCAGGCCTCGCAGAAGCCGGGCGTGGCGTATCACGATCCGATGATTGAAGGGCATGCCGCTCCAGATTGCCGCGGCGCTGTCGGTGAAGAAAATCATGGAGCAGCAGCATCTCCAGGGCACGCTCAAGCTGTGGCCGGGCGTCGCCGAGGAGCTGCTCGGCACGAAGGCGTACTACGTGCGCGCCGGTGCATTCAAGGATGTGGACATCGCGATCTTTGCGCACGTGGGCTCGAACATGAACGTGGGCTGGGGCGACAGCGCCGGCAACGGCATGGTGTCGGTCGAGTTCAGCTTCAAGGGCGAGAGCGCACATGCGGCCGGGGCGCCCTGGCGCGGCCGGTCTGCACTCGATGCGGTCGAATTGATGGACATCGGGTGGAATTTCAGGCGCGAGCATCTGCGAATTCAACAGCGCTCGCACTACGTGATCACGAATGGCGGCGATCAACCCAACGTCGTGCCGCCGAATGCCACCGTCTGGTACTACTTCCGCGAGACCGATTACGACCGCATCAAGGAGCTGTGGGAGATCGGCAACACGATGGCGAAAGCCGCGACGAT
>QHWF01000702.1 GCA_003222455.1 Acidobacteriota bacterium | reverse complement strand
ACGTCATCCATTACGGCAGCGGCGTGTTCGAGGGCATCCGCTGCTACGCCACGCCGAAAGGATCGGCGTGTTTCCGGCTCGATGCCCACATGCAGCGTTTCCAGCAGTCCGCGAAGATCTACCGCATGTCGTACCCGCTCGACGTGGACGGCTGGGAGAACGCCGTGCTCGAAACCATTCGGGCGAACGAGATGAAGTCCTGCTACATCCGGCCGATCCTCTATCGTGGATACGATTCGCTCGGTGTCAACCCGTTCACGTGTCCCGTCGATGCCGCGATTCTTCTCTGGGATTGGGGCGGCTATCTGGGGACGGAAGCGATCGAGGCGGGCTGCGACGTCAAGATTGCGTCGTGGTCCCGGATGGCGCCCAACACCCTCCCCGCGCTGGCGAAGGGCTCGGCGAACTACGCCAATTCGGCCCTGATCAAGATGGAAGCCATCACCGACGGCTATACGGAAGGCATAGCCCTCGACGTCCACGGCTTCATCAGCGAAGGCAGCGGCCAGAACGTCTTCATCGTCCGCAACGGCACGATCGTCACGCCGCCGCTGGCGTCGTCCATCCTCGGCGGGATCACGCGCGACACGGTGATCACGCTCGCCGCCGACCTCGGGTTCACGGTCACCGAGGCGACACTGCCGCGCGAGGCCCTGTACGTGGCCGACGAAGTGTTCTTCGCCGGCACCGCCGTGGAAATCACGCCGGTTCGTTCGATCGATCGGATTCCGGTCGGGACAGGACGCCGCGGGCCGGTGACCGAAGCATTGCAGCGCGCGTTCTTCGACGCCATCAACGGTGAGGTCCCCGATACACACGGGTGGCTCACGTATGTGTACGCCGAAGAGGCCGCCCTGTGGGCACGGGCCATCGCCCCGGTGTCGTAGGAGCGTGTCCGAGAAACAACAATCCCACCACGGAGGACCGGAGGAAAAATCGTGTTACTTGCAGGGTTCAACCTCCGCGTCCTCCGTGTCCTCTGTGGTAGTTGCCCGACAGACAGCTGTTTTTGCTTATGCATGTCAATGATCTCCTGAAGATCGCCGTCGAGAGCGGCGCCTCGGATCTGCACCTCAAGGTCGGCGGCTACCCCATGATGCGAGTCCGCGGGGCGCTGATGCCGGCAATCGAAGAGAAACGGCTCGATCACGAAGACGTCGTGGCAATGAGCGCCGCGATCATGTCGACGGCACAGCGGCAGAAGTTCAAGGAATCGCAGGAAGTGGATCTGGCTTACAGCGTGCCCGGCCTCGGGCGGTTCCGGTGCAACATCTTCCAGCAGCGCGGCACGGTCGGACTGGTCCTTCGCGTCATCCCGATGCAGATCCGGACCATCGACGAGCTCGGACTGCCGCCGGTCATGAAACGGATCGCCGTCGAAGAACGCGGTCTCGTCCTCGTGACCGGTACGACCGGCTCCGGCAAGAGCACGACGCTGGCGGCGATGATCGACCATATCAACAAGGAACGGTCCGCGCACGTCATGACCGTCGAGGATCCGATCGAGTTCCTGCACCGCGATCACCGCTCGATGATCAACCAGCGTGAAGTGTCGGTCGACACCCGGTCGTTCGCGCAGGCGCTGCGCAGCGCGCTGCGTCAGGATCCCGACGTCATCCTGGTCGGCGAGATGCGCGATTTCGAGACGATTGAAACCGGTCTGCTCGCCGCCGAGACCGGGCACCTGGTGTTCTCGACGCTGCATACCCTCGACGCGACGGAGACGATCAACCGCATCATCGCGGTCTTTCCACCGCACCAGCAGAAACAGGTGCGGCTGCAGCTCGCGAGCGTCCTGAAGGCCGTCGTCTCGCAGCGGTTGCTGCCAAAGGTGGATGGCAAAGGACGCGCGCCAGCCGTCGAGGTGATGATCAGCACCGCGTTCATCCGCGACTGCATCGTCGACAAGGACAAGACGCATCTGATTCACGGCGCCATCGCGGCGGGCACGTCGCAGTACGGCATGCAGACGTTCGACCAGTCGATCTTCGACCTGTTCGGGCAGGGACTCGTTTCCTACGAAGAGGCGCTGCGCTGGGCGAGCAACGTCGACGAATTCAAACTCAAGGTGCAGGGAATCTCGACCACGGCGGACCTCGCCCGCGATCAGATGGCGCGTTCGGTGAGCCGGGAACCGGAGATCACGCGCTTCGGACGGTAATTCAGTCATCAGTCGGGAGCGGCAGTCACGAGTCACCAGTTCTGGTCCGGTTGGTGCCCTCCGAGGTACACGCCGGCATATAATCGCCGCGATGCCGGGCGCGTACCACGAAGCCCTGAAGATGCTCGCGCGGCGTGAGCTGTCCGAGTCGCAGATCCGCCAGCGCCTGGCTCGACACGGCCATGGCGCTGATGCCATCGAGGAAGCTGTGACGCGCCTGCGTGACGAACGAGCGATTGACGATGCGCGCGTGGCCGAGGCCATTGCGCGGACCGAGACATCAGTACGCCGTCGCGGCCGATTGCGCGTCCGTCTGGCGATCGAGCGCGCCGGCATCGCCCCGGCGACCGCCAAGCGCGCCGTCGACCAGGCGTTCGACGCGATCGACGACGACGCGCTGATCGA
>QHWF01000701.1 GCA_003222455.1 Acidobacteriota bacterium | reverse complement strand
ACCCGTCAGCGTTGAGACTTGACAGTTGAAAGTTGAGAGTTGAGAGTTGAGATTACGCTGCCACCCTTCATCACGAACGTGACCTTGGCCAGGTCGCGAACGCTGGCGAGCGGATCGCCGTCCACCGCAATCAAGTCGGCTGCCTTCCCCTCTTCCAAGGTGCCCGAAACGCCGGACAGGCTCAAGAGATCGGCAGCGGTGACGGTGGCGCTCCGTAACACGTCTGCCGGCGTCATCCCGAACGTCTCGAGCGACTGAAGCACCAGGCGAGTCAGCTCTCCTCGAGTCCTGGCGGCGTCGTTGAACCAATTATCGGAGCCGAAGGCGATCGCGACGCCGGCT
>QHWF01000700.1 GCA_003222455.1 Acidobacteriota bacterium | reverse complement strand
CCAAGCGTGTCAACGATCGGCAGCGCGAACGCGCGCAGATGCCGCAGGTTTCGAAGATCCCGCGCGATGGCGCCGCGGCGGGGCGACTCCGGTTCTTCCCGATCGACTTCTGTCAGGCGCACACGATACTCGGCGGCGAGCCCGTCGAGCCGCCGCCGCCAACGCCGTTTCCCCTCGGCGCGATCGACTCCGCCAATGACTGCCGATTCAACAATCAATTCTTCCCATTTCCACGGCGCGCGCAGCGCGCCGGCCACGATCGCCTCGTCTTCGGTGTCGGGAAGAATCGGATCGTCTTCCACATCGGTATCCGCGCCGTCCGCTCGCGCAAAGCGGGCATACGCTTCATCCCCGGGGATCGACGTCGCAGCGATCGGGCGGGCATCGAGGCGGGGCACTTCGCCGAGCGATAGATACTCGTCGAATCGCTTCGCCGACAGCTTCTCGCACGCGCACGCCAGCAGGGCAATGAACGCGCGGCCGGACGGATCGGGACGTCGCGTGCCGCGGTCGAAGTACGCCGGAATCCCCGCTCTCTCGAAGGCATGTTCGAGCAGCCCGAGATACTGTCCGGGGCTGCGCAGGCATACGGCCATGTCATCGAAGCGTACACCGGCCGCCGCCTCGTCAAGCGCGCGGCGCGCGATCTCGACGGCTTCACGTGCCTCTCCCGGAGCGGAGAACAGCCGGACGTCGCCGGTCCGGATCCGCTCGGGTGGCGGCTCGAGCGCGAAAATGTGTCGCCGCAGCCGCCCGAGATCCGTGGACGAGTCCGCATCATCTTCGATCGACTCCGCCGCCACCCCCTCGCTGGCGAACGTGAGAAGCGTCGCGTCGTCGCCAGTGGCGACCGTGGCGAGCGCGGCGGTCGAGTGTCTGCAGACCGACAACGCAAAGCGCCGTTCGGCAGCCGACGCGAGCGGCACGTCGAGCAGCAGCACGGGGTATCCCGCCCAGCGAGCGGCCGGCCACGCGTGGGCCGCGGTTTCGAACAGCGCCGCGCGGTCGGTGACAGCGGCGGATCGAAGCTGCGCGTCGACGCGCTCCAGCAGGCGTCCGAGATCGCCCTGCGGGTGCCTCGTCGAGGCGCCGCCGGGATCGAGCGATGTCGGGCCCACCGTCGCGAGACGCAGCTCGTGCAGTGTGCGCGCAAGCGCGCGCGGAAACCCGGGCATCTCGGCAACCGGCGTGAAATACGTCAGCTCGCCCGCGCGGTGCGCATCGAAGGTGGCGCGTGCCGCCATCGCTTCGGCGTTCGCCGCGGTGCCCGGCACCTGTCCGGCGACGCTGATCTCGAACGCGGCCGCCCGCGCCGCCAGCTCCGTCAAACTGAATCGGTGCAGCCCGAACGTGGCGCGATCGACGGCGATGGCGCGGGCGAAATCGTCGGCGGCGCCGCGTGTCGCGGCTACGATGAGGAGCTCGGTATCGGGAGGAAAGCGGCCAATGAAGGCACGAGCGGCGCGGATGCGCGACCGGGCGGACGACGACTGAACCGCGTGCATGTGTGAGCTCCTCCGGCGCCATGCCGGGGTACGGAAATACAGCAGCGCCACGCTGCCGTCAGCGGAGCTGAGAATAACACGACTGCAAGTGCGCGATGTTGATCCGAAACGTGCGGACCCTCAGACATGGCGCCTGACGGGACATGAGCACCGGACCGCGGTGCCGGTGCGGTGCTCCGGCAGTGCGTCAACGTCACCGCGCCGGGCCCATGATCGTGGTGCGCGCACCCAGTTCGCGATCGATGTCGAGAATCGCGGCAGGATCGTTCTTGACCAGACGGAACTTGGCGACGATTTCGCGCGCGACCTTCTCTTCTTCGACCTGCTCGGTCAGGAACCACTGGAGCTCGGCCATCTCGGCGAACGACTTCTCCTTGAAGCACAATTCGTAAAGAGTGTTGATCTCGACGGTTACGCGCTGTTCGTGCACCAGGGCCTGTTCGAAGACCGCGGCCAGCGAGTCGAACGAAGCGCTCGGCTGATCGATGGCCTTGAGATCGACAGCGCCATCGCGGGCGAGGACGAAATCGAACAGCTTCAGGCCGTGCTGGCGTTCTTCCTCGCTCTGCAGGCGCAGCCACTTCGCGGCGCCCATGAACTTCTGACGCTCGCAGAAGCCCGCCATCGCGAGATACCGGTATGAGGCTTCGAATTCGGAATTGATCTGTTCATTAATCGCGCTGAGGACGGTTGTATTCACGTCAAAACACCCTGGCGCGTCAGTTCACAGCACGCTACGGCGTCAGTTCCCAAGCACCCTGCCGCGTCAGTTCAAAGCACCTTACGGCGTCAGTTCAAAGCGCTCTGCCGCGTCAGTTCAAAGTACCTATCGGATGCGCCATCCATTGACCGGCCCGCCGTGGAAGAAGGCAGCCGGCGTCATGACGCCGTCCTTCTTGAACACCAGCCCGTCTTTCATCACGAACTGCACGTTCTTCAGCGCCTCGATATCCGTCAGCGGATCGCCGGGCACGGCAATGAGATCGGCGAACAGGCCGGCCCTGATCGGTCCGCGTGTCTTCTCGATCTCGCTCACTTTGTAGCCGTTGATCGTCATCGCGCGGAGAATATCGGCGTTCGGGATGCCGGCGTCCTTCCAGGTCTTCAAAAACTCGAGGCACACCTCGCCTCGCGTCTTCCCGGCGACGTAGTAGTCGGCGTCGGTCGAGAAGGTCAGCGGCACCTTGTTGTCGTACGCGTTCTTCAGGCTCGCAACGGTCCGCTGATACCCCTGCGGCGAGACAGGGTGGCCGGCCAGCGTGTCAGGCGTATCCGTACCCGCACGCCAGATGCCCTTCTGCGCCATCATCTTGTGCATCTCGTCGTTCAGTCCCGTCGAATGCGCGATCGACCAGATGCCAGCCTCGATCGCGTTTCTGGCGCCCTCGAGAGTCTGCACGTGCCCTTCGACCTTCATTCGGACCTTCGCCGCTTCACGGATGACCAGACGGATCTCGTCGGCCGTGTAGCCGTACGGCTTGCAGTCGACGCAGATCTTGATGACGCGGGCGCCAAACAGCACGTTCTTCCGCACCGCTTTCACGATCTCGTCGGGCGTATCCGCGTCGAGATACTCCGGATACACGATGTTGTGGTCCGTGTACATCTCCGGCGTCGGAAAGAACTGTCCGCCCAGGCCGCCGATGATGATTCCCGAGTTGATGATGGTCGGCCCTGGAATCCATCCCTGTTCGATCGCCTGACGGAGTGCGGTATCGGCATAGTTGGCGTTGTTGCCCATGTCGCGCACGATCGTGAACCCCGAGGCCAGCATCTGAATGCCGTTCGAGGCCGCCTGAATCGCGCGCAGCGCCGTCGACTCCTGCACGTAGGTGAAGTAGTAGATGTTGCTCTCGGGCTCGGGCTTGTACGTCAGCGCCAGATGGTTGTGGGCATCCACGAGCCCGGGCAGGACCGTCATTCGCGACAAGTCGATCACCTGCGCGCCGGCCGGGACCGTCACGTTCGGGCCGACGTCGGTGATGCGGGGGCCCTGCACGAGAATGACCTGATTGGTCAGGATGCGGCCTCCCTCTGGATCGAGCAGGCGGCCGGCTCGAATCGCGGTGACGGGTCCGGGGGCTGGCGCCTGCCCTGCAAGCGTCACCCCGATACACACACACACGAGGAACGACAGCGCAAGGCGTCGCATGGGAGCTCCGTTTGTCATTGCGGATTGATTTGATTGCGGATTGCGGATTCCGATTGACGATTACAGATGGACGATTGGGATCATAGATGCGGCTGCCGGATGGAGTGCGGATTGCGGAATGCGCAGTACCGACTGGAAATCCGCAATCCGCAATCCGAAATGTCGTCAGAACTGCGACGTCGTCGTTGTGACGCGGCCGGACTGTCGCGTATATCGATTGAACCAGCTCATCATGTACAGCTGCGTGCGGATGTAGTTCGACGGCTTCGATCCCGTGCCGTGGTATTCGTCGTTGAACTGCAGCAGCTTCGCCGGCACGCCTTTCATCTTCAGCGCGGCGTAGTACTCCTCGGTCTGGGGCATCGGTGTGCGCCGATCGAGGATGCCGGTCATCAGCAGCGTCGGCGTCGTCACCTTGCCGACCGTCATCAGCGATGAATGCGCGAGCCAGTCGCTCGGATCTTCCCAGAACGGCTTCTTGAAGAAACTGTATGTGAACAGCGGAATGTCGGTGTGGCCGGCCATGCTGATCCAGTCAATCACCGGGCAGCGCACGGCGGCCGCGGCGAAGCGGTCGGTCTTGCCGATGACCCAGCTCGAAAGCACGCCGCCGCCGCTGCAGCCCGACACATACAGCCGCGACGTGTCGATGTAGCCCTTCGCCACCACCGTGTCGACACCAGCCATGAGGTCGTCGTAGTCCGGACCGGGGTAGTTGTGATCGATCCCGTTCGCGAACGCGCCGCCGTAGCCGGTACTGCCGCGCGGGTTCGTATAGAGCACCACGAAATCGTTCGCGGCAAAGTTCTGGAACATCCAGTTGAACGCGACGTTGTACATCGAGAACGGTCCACCGTGGATCTCGAGAATCAATGGATATTTTTTCGAAGCGTCGAACGACGGCGGCTTGACCACCCAGCCCTGGACCTTCGTATTCCCGGTTGACGTGTACCAGACTTCTTCCACCTTCGCGATCTGTTTTCCCGCGAGCACGTCGCCGTTCACGTCGGTGAGCTTGGTGATTTTGCCCGGTTGCCGCAGGTTCACGCGCACGATGTCCTGTGGATGCTCGGGATCCGCCAGCGTGCCGGCGGCGTTCAAATCGTGCGAGGCCGAATCGAACGTCAGCACATGGGTGCCGGTCGTCACCGCCTTGACACCGCCGTTGATCGACGCGAACTGCACATTCCGGGAACCGCGGTCCTCTGCGTCGAAGTAGACGCCGGTGCCGTCCGGCGCCCACACCAGATTGTTCGGATTGCGATCGTAGTCCGCCGTGATCTTTCGCATCGCGCCGCCGCCGATCGGCACCACGAAGAGGTCGCTGACCGTATGCGTGTGGCCGGACGGCTCGTATCCGGTGAACGCGACGAGCTTGCCGTCGGGTGAGACCGACGGGTCGCCCCACGATCCGGGCTTCGACACCAGATCGCGAATCGCGCCGCTTGCGACGTCAACAACGTAGAGCTGCGACAGCTGATATTTGAGGTCGGCATCGCCGTCACGATTACCGTCGAACACGATCGATTTGCTGTCGGGCGTCCAGTCGATCGTGGCAGCGCCACGCAGTTCGCCGGCGCCCACGCTCCACTTGCCGGTGGTCAACTGGCGTGGGGTTCCGCCTTCGGCCGGCACGACGAACAGGTGGGTATAGCCGTCTTCGAGAAATCCGACGCGGTCCTGCCGGTAGTGCAGCGTGCCGACCAGACGCGGCGGCGGCGTCCATTTGGCGCCCTTCGGCTCGCCGGGCATGCTGATCGTCCACTTCTCCTGTTCCGGTGCGAACATCGAGAACG
>QHWF01000699.1 GCA_003222455.1 Acidobacteriota bacterium | reverse complement strand
ACCATGACCGCTAGACCTCTGACCACGGCGCGGAAGGATAGCGCGGCCCCGGAACAGGCCCAGCCTCAGTTGGGAGCATCCGCGCATGACCGAGATCCGGATCGGCGCGACCTGAAGGCTCCACAAGGGGCTCCATACCCACTGCACGTTCGACCTCGAGCAAGTCGACCTGAACGTAAAAGCGAAAGAGCCCCGGTTTGCGGGGCTTTTGCAGAGCCCTCTGACGGACTCGAACCGTCGACCCCCTCCTTACCATGGAACGTCGCACGCAAGCGGTCGCAACCGACGGCAACGGTTTTGGCTTGTTTTCGCCGCTTCTGCGCTGAGTCGATTTGCCGCTGGTTGCCACTGGTTGCAACCACGGGGCTCCATAAAGGCTCCATCCGCGGTGGTGCAGGCGTCGAACCCGTCCAATCGCGAGTCAGGGGTCGGCTGAGCCTTCCCGGTAGATCTTCGCCGTAGTAATTCGATCGGACTGGACTCGGTAGAAGCCGGCGATGTGATCGACGCGGGTCTTGCCGTCGACGACGAGTTGTTCGCTCAGCTCGCAGGCAACTTGATCGCCGTCGATGACCATGTTCAGGATGGTCAGTTTGGGACTCAATTCGGCGAACGCGCTTGCGAAGAGCTGGGCGAGTGCGGCGGTGCCGCGGAACCGATCGCTGCCTGTGATCCAGGTCGCGTCGGCGCTGAAGCACAGCAGGAGATGGTCGAGGTCGTGTGCGTTGAACGCCGACACGTGGTCTCTGACGATCTGGCCGGAGTCGCTGACCTCGTCTCTGTCGGGTGGTGAGATGTGCGTGTCGACGAGGTAGTGCGCTGAGAGCGGGTCGCGCTCGACGAGATAGCGGTCGTCTTCGGGGTAGAAGACGGCGGTCTCGTAGTCCTGGCCGGCGAATGCCTTCACGGCGTCGAGCGAGTCCCAGAGCGTGAACATCAGGAACTCGGTACTCGCGTCGATGTCGCGGCGGAGCATCCAGACCCCGCGATTGCCTGGCGTGCTCGCGTATGCCGCGATGCCGGTCTTCTGCATGTACTCGGCGTAGGTTTCGCCGTCGTGCTTTCGGACGGCGCCCTTCCAGATGCGTGCGATCAAGGCTCCTCCATGACTGGTTCCGCTTCGGCTTTGGGTGTCCACGGCTGAGGCTATGGGCGGGGGCTCGGGGATTGTGAGCGAGCCGGACCGTAGTGCGGCCCGCCACGGTTGGCGGGCCGCACCGTCTGGTGATACCTCCTTTCAGCGGGTGGGTTCGAATGCAGGCTCGTGTTTTTCGAGTCCTGGCTGCTGGCGTTCCAGCTTCGGCAGCCAGCGGAGGTGCTTCGGCAGGTACCAGTTCCAGTCGCCGAGCAGCTTCATCGTCGCAGGCAGTAGTACGGCGCGGACGATCGTGGCGTCGATCAGCACCGCCGCCGCGAGGCCAATCCCCATCTCCTTCATGTCGAGGATCGGCATGAGCGCGAACACTGCGAACACGCCGACCATGACCAGTGCCGCGCTGGAGACGACGCCAGCCGTGGTCGTGATCCCGTGCTCGACGGCGTCGCCGGTCTTCATGCCGCGGTCGTAGGCCTCCCGGATGCGGCTGACGATGAACACCTGGTAGTCCATCGAAAGTCCGAACAGGATCACGAACATGAAGATCGGTAGCCATTGCGCGATGCCGCCGTTCGACTGGAAGCCGAGCAGGCCTGAGCCCCAGCCCCATTGGAAGACGGCCACGAGCACGCCGTAGGCCGCTCCGACCGAGAGCAGGTTGAGGACGATCGCCTTCAGCGCGATCACGACCGAGCGGAAGGACACGAGCAGCAGCGCGAACGCGAACAGGAGCACGAACCCGAACACGATCGGCGCTTTTCGCTTCAGGAGCGCGTTCTCGTCCGCCGAGTTCGCCGTCGGGCCGGTAACCGCATACTCGGCTCCCTTCACGGTGCCGATCGTCGCGGGCAGGATGTCGTTGCGGAGCTTGCGCAGCGCCGCGTTTGACGTCGCGTCGGTGCCCTTGCCGACGAGCGGGATGTCGACCCGCGCGACCGTATGTGCCGGGTTGACTTCCACGTCGATCGAGCCCGAGTTGACTCCTGCATCGACGGCCTTCGCCTTCAATGCGGCGATTGCTTTCTGGGTGGCGGGTGAGTCGATGTCCGCCTTGATCGCGACCTGGCTTTGCGCTGCTTCGCCGTTCGAGAAGGCGGCTTGGATCTTCTTGATCGTCGGCACCGTCGGTGCGCTGTTGGGAAGCGCATCGAGCCCGCTCTTTGCGGTCTGCATGTTCAGCGTCGGCAGTGCCAGCGCGATGAGCGCAGCGCCTGCGACGGTCGCGGCGATCACCGGCCGGCGCAGTACCGGCTTGAGGATCGCTTTCCAGAACCGGTTCTCACCGCTATCCCGGCGCAGGCGGCCGAGAAACGGGATCTTGCCCTTCTCGACCTTGTCGCCGAGGTGGGCGAGCAGAGCCGGCAGCACCGTCAACGAACCGAGCATGGCGATGCCGACGACCATCATCGCCGCGATCCCGAAGCCGATGGTCGACTTCTCGCCGGAGAACAACATTCCGGCCATCGCGATAATCACGGTCAGGCCCGAGATGAGGACGGAGCGGCCCGACGTTGCCGCGGCTGCCTCGATCGCTGCCCGTGAGCTCTTGCCGGCCGCTCGCTCTTCGCGCTCTCGCTTGAGGTAGAAGAGTGAGTAGTCGACGCCGACGGCGAGGCCGATCAGCAGGATCACCGCGCT
Organism: Acidobacteriota bacterium; assembly: GCA_003222455.1. Lineage (GTDB taxonomy): Bacteria > Acidobacteriota > Vicinamibacteria > Vicinamibacterales > CAVVIG01 > QHWF01. The sequence continues at coordinate 657 of QHWF01000699.1, read as the reverse complement.
GACGTTTTGGTCGAGCGGGACGAGATGGCTGGGCAGGGCGACGAGTCCGATCGTTGCCGCCACGCCCGACAGCGCCAGCAGCAGCGGCACACCGACGGCGACGAGTGCGCCGAACACGAGCAGGAGCACGAGGATCGTGATCGGGATCGAGCGCTCGCCGGCCGTCTTCAGCTGATCCACGAACATCTTGTCGAGTGCCTTGCCTGAGCTGACCGAGCCGGCCTCGCCCACGTAGAAGCCGGGGTGGCGGTCGCCGACTTTGGCGACGGACGCCTCGATTGTGTCGATCTTCGTTTTCGCGGCGTCGTACTTGCCTTTCATGTTCCAGGTCACGATGACCGTGCGCCGGTTCTTCGAGACCTGATCGCCGTTCTTCGGATCGAGCGGGGACTTGAGGTTCTTGATCGCTGGATTTCCCTTGACCGCGCCGAGGACGTCGTTGACCGTCGCCCGGAACGCTGGATCGGCGACGGTCGTGCGCGCGCTCTGCACGAGCACGAACTCCGTCTGAGGATCCGCTTGGGGAAAGCCTTTCTGCAGGATCTTGTCGGCTTTGTTCGACTGGCCGACGTTTGCGTCTTGCATGTCGATGTTCTTCGTCCCGACCTGCATGCCGATCGCAAGCGCTAGGACGACGAAGGCGAGCCAGCCGAAGAC
>QHWF01000698.1 GCA_003222455.1 Acidobacteriota bacterium | reverse complement strand
ACCGGGGCCGTGCCGAATACCGGTTGGCTCGCGCGGTGTCTGGCGCTCGATGACAAAGGATTCATCAAGACCGGTCCCGATCTGTCACAGAACGATTTGGCGCTAGCTGGATGGCCGCTGACACGGCCGCCGTACCTGCTCGAAACGAGTCGCCCTGGCGTCTTCGCGGTCGGCGACGTGCGCGGCGGCAACATCAAGCGGGTCGCGTCGGCGGTCGGCGAGGGGTCCATCGCGGTGGCGTTCGTTCACCAGGTGCTTCAACAATAGGTCCGGCTGATGTGTCCGCCCGTGATGACCGTGTGGCGACCGCACGTCGTGCCGTTCATCTCCGACCCCAGCGCGGCTGGCGGCGTCCGGACACGGCACAATCGTTCACGGACACTCTGTGTGATTCGAGCGTTAATCTTTATGGCTGCTGAGCGGATGGTCGGGCACACCGCTGTTGCGGAACACGCCTGAAGGCGTCACGATACCCTTTTGCTCGCTGCACATCTGGAGGCAGGGACATGACGAAGGCCACACTCGATGCCGAGACGATTCTGAAGCGGGCCGCGCCGCTGACCCACCAACACGCCCACGAGATTCAACCATTCGGCCACCTCGTGCGGATGCCGATCGCGTTGTCCGAGCAAGCCTGCAAAGAGAGCGTCGAAAATCTCAACCAGCTACTGGCCGACACGATGACGCTGCGCGATTTATACAAGAAGCACCACTGGCAGATTGCGGGCCCCACGTTCTACCAGCTGCATCTCCTGTTCGACAAGCATTACGACGAGCAGAACGCGTTGGTCGATGCGATCGCCGAACGGATTCAGCTCCTCGGCGGAGTGAGTGTTGCGATGGCACCCGATGTCGCGGAGACGACGCTCATTCCGCGGCCGCCCAAAGGGCGTGAAGAGGCACCGGTGCAGATTTCTCGACTGCTGCACGCGCACGAGATCGTGTTGAAGGAAGCGCGTGCGATGGCACGCCGCGCGGCCGAATCGGGCGATGACGGGACGAACGATCTCATCGTCAGCGACATCATCCGCCGGAACGAACTGCAAGTGTGGTTTGTCGCGGAGCACGTGGTCGACGCGCCGTTGACGCAAGCCGTCTGAGCCGCGGACCGGCCGCGACACTGGGAGCGGCTGACCTCTGGCGGTCGGCTGCGGAACCTCCGCTGGCGCCTCGTCGCTCGTGAAATGAATGATCCCGTCTGAAGGAATGCACGAATGGGCACGATCACCGTCGGCAAGGAGAACTCCACGTCCATCGACCTCTATTACGAGGACCATGGCTCGGGCTCACCGGTTGTCCTGATCCACGGGTGGCCGCTGAGCGGGGCGTCATGGGAGAAGCAGACGGCCGCGCTCCTCGCCGCCGGGCATCGCGTCATCACGTACGATCGGCGGGGGTTCGGCCGGTCGAGTAAACCCGCCGTCGGCTACGATTACGACACGTTCGCCGCTGACCTTGATAAGCTGCTGAAGAAACTCGACCTGAAAAAAGTCGCGTTAGTCGGATTCTCGATGGGGACCGGCGAGGTCACGAGATATCTCGGGAAATATGGCAGCAAGCGTGTGCGCAAAGCGGTGCTCATCGGCACGCTCGGACCGTGTCTGGTCAAAGCGGCGGACAATCCAGAAGGTGTCGATGCCAGCGTGTTCGAGGGAATCAAGTCCGCGATTCGAGCGGACCGTCCGGCATTCCTGATGGAGTTCCTGCGGAACTTCTACAACTACGACGTCACGGGCGGGAAGCTCGTCAGCGAACGCGTGCTCGAAGACAACTGGAACGTCGCTGCCGGCGCCTCCGCCATCGGGACTGTGGCGTGCGTCGACTGTTGGATCGAGGACTTCCGCAAGGACATCCCGAAGAACACCGTGCCCACGCTCATCCTGCACGGTGACGCTGATCGCATCCTGCCCCCGGATGCCACGTCCAGACGGCAGGCGAAGATGATCAAGAACGTCAAGTTCGTGGAGCTGCCCGGCGGTCCGCACGGCGTCTTGTGGACCCACGCGGATCGCGTGAGCACCGAATTGGTGAAGTTTCTCGCGTAATCGTTCGACTCATCGATGTGATGCTTCGAAGGCGTGCGGGGGCCGGTCGATCATCAGAGGAAAGCGGAGAAGGCGGGCATGAACACGCGGGCGGACGATGATCAGAAGATGTTGTCGAGGCCTGTATGACGGTTGAGACAGGCACCGCTTTGGACAGGCATACGCCAGAGCGGGAACGGCTTCGCCGAGAAGCCGCTCTCGACGAAACGATCGAGCAGTCGTTTCCCGCCAGCGATCCGCTGTCGACTGATCCGAATCCCGACAGCGACACCGAGAAGTACCCCAAGGTGCGGGAGCGAGGTGATGACCATGGCTGAATCGACGACCGATCACTCCATCTTGAAGAAGATCCAAGGTCTTGTTCACGAGGAGCAACATCTCTACGGGAAGGGCGAACTGGCCGATCACGATCAGGTGCGGCTAGAAGCCATCAAGATCGAACTCGATCAGTGCTGGGATCTGCTGCGTCAGCGGGAAGCTCGTCGCGAGTTCGGCCAGGATCCGAATGACGCCAAGGTGCGTCCGCCCTCGGTCGTCGAGAGGTACAAGCAGTAATCGGTGGATCGCTGCAGCATTCGCAGCGTTGTGGAGAACACGTCATGAACATTCAGCACTACGAGCAGCGCCTGCTCGACCTCGAAAAGACTCTGTCCGCCCAGATTGGCCATGAAGCGGACCGCGGTCGGGGAGAATTTATCGAGTCAGCCCATGACGTTGGCGACGCGAGCGTCGCCGACGAAGTGGCGTCCGAGGAATTCACCGAAGCCGAACACAATTCGGCCGTGCTGCAACAGGTGCGCGAGGCACTGGGCCGTGTGGCCGATGGCACGTTCGGCAAGTGCGTCGTGGACGGGGGACCTATCGAAGAGCGCCGGCTTGAGGCCGTGCCTTGGACTCCCTATTGCCTGAAGCACGAGCAGCGTCTCGAGGTCGTAGCGTCGTCGAAA
>QHWF01000697.1 GCA_003222455.1 Acidobacteriota bacterium | reverse complement strand
GGACGCGACGGCGCGCGCGTTCCGCAGCGACACCGAGGCGCGCGTCGGCATGGACGCCAAGCTCGTCGTGAGGGACGCGATTACCGTCGACGCGACCGTGAATCCCGATTTCAGCCAGGTCGAGTCCGACGATCCTCAGGTGACGGTCAACGAGCGGTTCGAGGTGTTCTTTCCGGAGAAGCGGCCGTTCTTCATGGAGAACTCGGGTTATTTCCGGACGCCTATCGATCTGTTCTTCTCGCGGCGCGTGGTCGATCCGGGCGTGGGCGTGCGCCTGAGCGGCAAGGTGAGTCGCTGGGCGTTCGGTGGTCTGGCTATCAACGATCGTGCACCCGGCCGCTTGCCGGCCGGAGACGAGCGCGCGGGTCGCGAGGCTGGAATTGGCGCGTTTCGGGTCCAACGCGAGTTCGGCCACGAAAGCTATCTGGGTGTCCTCACCACGGACCGCGAATTCGCCGGCAGCTTCAATCGCATGTTCGCCATCGACGGGCGGTGGACCCTCGGGCCTACCTGGTCAGTGGCCGGGCAGCTTGCGCGCAGCCGGACGGCGAAGCTGGATGAATCGCCGGTCGGCGGCTCGGCAGCCGTCGTGCACGTGGGCCGCGACGGACGCAACTTCGACGTCGACGGAAACTACCTGGATTTCGATCCCGGCTTTTCAGCGCCGCTTGGATTCGTGAAGCGCGTCGGCTACCGGCAGACGGATCAGAAGGTGAAATACCGGTGGCGACCCGCCGCTGGACCGGTCGTGAACTACGGGCCGCAGGTGTCCACGCTGTTCAACTGGCGGCCGGACGGACGTCTGCAGGACCGGGAAGTCGCAGCGGAGTTCGAGGTCGAGCTGAAGCGCAATACTCAGGTGAAGGTCGAGCGCATCGACGCCTTCGAGCTCTTTCGCGATCATCCGTTTCGTCCAGACGCCACCATCGCGTCAGCGGAGACCGAATGGTTCAAGTGGCTCGCGGTCTCGGCCGAGTACACCTGGGGGACCGCGGTGAATCACAAGCCCGCAGCCGGGCTCGATCCGTTTCTGGGGCGTGCCACCGCAGCGGACGTCACCCTCACCCTGCACCCGACGAGCCGGCTGCGCGTCGAACAGACCTACATTCGCAGCACGCTCGACACGCGCGAGGACTCGTCGCGCATCTTTACCGACAGTCTGCTGCGCATGAAGCTGAACTATCAGTTCAACCGCGAGCTGTCGCTGCGCGCGATCCTGGACCACGCGTCGCTCGTTGCCGATCCGGCGCTTGCCAAGCTCGAACACGAGCGCAGTTGGACGCCCGACGTGCTGCTCACGTACCTGGTGCATCCAGGTACTGCGCTGTACCTCGGATACACGGATCGCCATGAGAATCTGACGGTGTTTCCCGGGCCGGTGCCGGCGCTGCGCCGTACCGCAGAAGCCGACACGTCGGTGGCCCGGCAGTTGTTCGTCAAGGTGGGCTACTTGTGGCGATTCTAGGTCGGCAAAAGGGCAGATTGCACCGGCATGGGAACGGCTCGATCAAGCGGCCGCTGATGGAAGGACCAGCTTTGCATGACGATCGGTACACCGATTTCGGTGACGGGCGCGATCCGCGGCGGGGACGCGGTCCGGCACGTCGCGTCGACCAACCCACGCGCCGGCGACCGGCCGTCTGGGATACCTGGTGACATCGTTCCCGCGCGTCTCCGAAACCTTCATCATCAACGAAATCATCGAGCTGGAGCGTCAGGGCTTCGACCTGCGCATCTACTCGATGGCCGCGCCAACCGATCGGATCCGGCACCGTCTGGTCGACGAGATCCGCGCGCCGATCCGATATCTTCCGAAGCCGCTCTCGCCATCCATCGGAACGGTGCTCGCCGACCACGCGTGGCTGATGGCCCGCTCGCCGCGTGCATACGCATTAACGCTGTTCCGCGTCGTCACGTCCGGCGGGCGCGATCTGATCGCGCGATTCCCGCAAGCCCCTTGCCTGGCGCGCATGCTGGGAAGGGACGGTGTGACGCATGTGCACGCGGCCTTCGTTCACAAGCCCGGCTCGCTCGCGTACATCGTGCATCTCCTGACCGGTCGGCGGTACAGCCTGGGCACACATGCGAGGGACCTCTATCACTCGCCGCCTGCCCTGCTGCGGAAGAAAATTGTTGCTGCGCGCGTGGTGTTCACCTGCACGCGCTACAACGTCTCCCACCTGCAGCGGCTGTCGGCGGACGCCGGAGCGTTCCGCGTGCGCCAGGTGTACCACGGAACCACGCTCGAACGGTTTACGTTTGGACCGTGTGGCCGCAGCGAGCCGCCAGTGGTGCTGGCTGTCGCCCGCCTCGCAGAGAAGAAAGGGCTCGAGGATCTGATCGAGGCGTCCGCGCTGTTGCGAGACCGTGGCGTGCGATTCCGGTGTCACATCGTCGGCCACGGCGAGCTTGGAGAATCCCTCACTCGGTTGATCCATCGGCTCGACCTCCATCAATTCGTCACGCTCGAAGGAGCGGCCGATCAAGACGAGGTCATCTCGTGGTATCGGCGCGCCACGGTGCTGGCGCTCCCGTGCCGGGTTGCCCGTGACGGCGACCGCGACGGGATTCCGAACGTGCTGATTGAGGCGGCGGCCTGCGGCCTGCCGATCATCAGCACACCGGTCTGCGGCATTCCGGAGCTCGTCACCGATCGCGTGTCGGGCCTGCTCGTCCCCCCGCAGAATCCCGCCGCCCTCGCGCGCGCGATCAAACTGATGCTGCATTCGCTCGAACTGAGAGAACGGTTGCGGGTGAATGCCAGGAAGAGAGTGGAGGAAACGTTCAACGTTCGCCGCAATGCACTCGCGATTGGCCGGGAGCTCCGCGCGGTGATGGAACCGCCGCCGAAAGAGACGGCCCGAACACACGCGAGGGGAAAGGAGCCCGTGTCGACGACAAACCAGATGTCGACGGAGGCGAGGTAACCATGCGACGACTCGGTGTCAGGCTGGACGGCGTCACCTTGAACCTGGCCTGAAAGTTTGAGTGGAACGATGTCGAAGCCAGTCCGCATCCTGATGTACTCGCAGGACAGCTATGGTCTCGGACACCTTCGCCGGGCGACGAATTTCGCCAATGCGCTGGTCAACGAGCGTTCCAACCTGTCGATTCTGCTGGTCGTCGATTCGCCGGTCGCCCCCTTCTTCGATCTGCAGCCGCACATCGACTTCGTCAAGCTGCCGACGGTGGTGAAGGTGGGCGCCGGCGTCTTCCGGCCGGGCAGCCTGCTGACCAGCTACGGACTGGTCAAGGCGATGCGGTCGACCGTCAA
>QHWF01000696.1 GCA_003222455.1 Acidobacteriota bacterium | reverse complement strand
GCGTCAGACGGCTCGAGCATCAGCAGCGCAGCGATGGCTGAGATGATCACGAGGAGCTGCTGCGAGCGCTGCGTGCCGATCCAAGGAATCAGCAGAAAGCTCGTGACCAGCGAGCCGCCAATCGCCCCGACCGTATTCGCCGCGTAGACGCCGCCGGCGAGGCGCGCGGCATCCTGATCGCTCGACGCCACCGACGCGAGCGCCAGCGGAAAGCTGGCACCCCACAGGATCGCCCCCGGCAGCACGACCCAGAGACAGCGCACGAGATCGAGCTGGAACGTGAGCCACGGCGTAGTCGCAATCGACGGATTGATCGGCCAGTACG
>QHWF01000695.1 GCA_003222455.1 Acidobacteriota bacterium | reverse complement strand
CAACAGCAGCTGACACCAGCCGAGCGCGCGACGCGGCGACGAAGCGCCGCGCGAGAATCCAGCCGCGATCGTACTGCCGATGCCGAGTCCGACCAGGAACACGGCCAGGATCATCGCGAACGTGTAGACGGTGCCGCCAAAGAGCAGCGAGAGCACGCGCGTCCAGATCACTTCTGCCGAGAGCGCAGTCAGCCCCGACAGCGCAATCGTCACGTAGACGGCCCACCCGCCCCGCGGATGGGCGCGACGTTCAGGGGAAGTCGAAGCTGTGGATGCGTCCGCATACGACGACGTCGACGCAAAGACCAGCGCCATCAGCCCTACCCCGAGGTTGATTGCCACCGCGGCGAACGTGGCGGTCGTCACGTCGAACATCCGCAGCAGGTAAAAGCCGGCGATCAGGCTGCCGAACACGCCGCCGGCAATGTTGCCGCCGTAGAAGAACCCGAGCCAGGCGATGCCCTCGGGTGTCGCTCTGACCCAGCGGGAAATCGCCGGCAGCGTTGCGCCCATCAGCATCGTCGGCGGCAGCAGGCACACGCCCGCCGCAACCGCGCGCATCACGATGCTGACCACGCCGGTTCCGGCCCATGCCGTGTAGACGCCGCCGACGAGCGGCATCCCAATCAGGATCACGATCGCCAGCCCACCGATGCCGAGCTCGAGCCACGCGTACACGCGCAGCGGATGCTCGCGCGCCGGTACCACCCGCGGCAGCAGGAGGCTGCCCAGGCACATACCGGCCATGAACGTACCGAGCAGGATTCCGAGCGAGATGGACGACGAGCCGATCACGAGCTGCAGCAGCTGGAACCAGACGATTTCGTAGATCAGCGCCGCGCAGCCGCTGCCGACGAACAAGAGTAGAAGGCCAGGAAGGTACCGACGACTGGTCATCCAGACACCCTTCAGGAGGATGTCGGATGCTATCACGGTCGATACAACTCTCAAGTGTCAAGTCTCAACTCTCAACGCTCAGGGTTCGAGACTCGAATGACGTTTGAGACTTGGAAGTGAGACCTGAGACTCGAGGAGTTGAGACTTGAGAGTTGAGAGTTGTCATTGCCACTCGCCGCGCAGAAACGCCGTGGCCGTGGCTGCGAACGTGGATGCATGACTCCCGAAGATGGGGCCGTGCCCGCCGTTCGGCACCACCCACAGGAACGAGCGCGGGATCGCGGCATGCAGCTCGAAGGCGATGCCGACCGGATAGAGAAAATCGCGATCGCCGAAGACGATCAGCGTCTCGGCGCTGATCACCGAGAGCAGCGACGGCGTGAAATTCACGTCGCCGTGATTCGACGCAAATCCTCTTGTCTGCCTGACGAGCGCACGAATCTGATCTTCGCCGTGGACGTGACGCCGGCGCATCGCCCGGCGCTCGGTTTCCGGCAGCATCTCCTCGGTGAAGTTTGCCTGCACGGCTCTGGCCTGCGCCGGGAAATAGGGCGGGGCGCTGACGAGGACCATCGACGCGATGCGCGCAGGCTGCAACGTCGACATGTGAAGCAACGTGATGCCGCCGCCACTCAAGCCGATCGCCTTCACCGCCCCGATCCCGAGGCGGTCGAGCAGCGCGAACACGTCGAGCGCCGCCTGCCGGAACGTGAATTCACCGGATGGATTCGTCGAGTGTCCGTGACCGCGCATGTCGGGCAGGATCAGGCGGAATCCGATCGGATCGTCCGGAAAGACGTACTGCCAGTCGGCGCCGGCGCCGAGTCCGCCGTGCAGCAGCAGCAGCGGATCGCCGTCACCGCGCACCTCGTAATGGATCTGGCAGCCGTCGATATCCGCGATCATGGTGCGCCTCCGTCATCGGATCGCGCACGATGATCGCGACGAACCGGGGCCTGCGTCGAACTTACTTCACTTCACGTGCTTGCTCACCAGCTTCGTCATCTCGAACATGTTGACTTGCGCTTTGCCGCCGAACACGGCCTTCAGCGAGTCGTCGGATTTGATCATCCGCTTGTTCTTCTGATCCTGCAGCTTGTTCTTCTTGATATACGCCCACAACTTCTTGGTCAGCTCGGTGCGCGGCAGCGGTTTCGAACCGACGACCTCCGAGAGCGCATCATCCGGCGTGACCGGCTTCATGAAGGCCGCATTGGGTTTCCGCTTGCTCACCGCTTTCTTTGCCATGTCGTCTCCTTCTGATCGACGCCCGATCCTGAGCGCCGCGCGAGTGTACGTTGGCCCCTATTATGAACACTTTGCAACTGCAGTACCACCGGCATTTTCCAGCGTCCGTGCGTAGCAGTTCACGTCCTGCGTTTCGCCGGACGGCAGATTGGGAAACTCAGCATGAGCGCGGCGCCTTCCTTCGAGCACGAACCCGCATTTCTCGAGGACGTATGCCGATGCGCGATGCTCGGCGTGACACAGCGCGTACAGGCGGTGAACCCCCGTGTTTCGCGCCACGGCGATCATCGCCTCCAGCGCTTCGGTCGCATATCCGCGTCCCCACGCGTCGGTCGCCAACACGTATCCGGTCATCGCCGTTTGCAGCGTCTCGAACATGAGGCCGGTGCTGCCGAGGACCGTCCCGTCGGCGCGCGAACAGGCGAGATACGGGCCCGCCGGCCACGTGTCCCACTGATCGTCGCTGAAGGCAAGAAACGCCCGGGTATCTTCGACTGTCCGGTGGGCCGGCCACCCGACGTACCGGGTCACTCGAGCGTCCGATGAATACCGGCTGAAGATGGCCTCGGCGTCGGCCGCTTCAGGGCGCCGGAGCAACAGACGAGCGGTCGTGACGATGCGTGGCGCGCGAATCACGGCGGCGTCCATCTTATGCCG
>QHWF01000693.1 GCA_003222455.1 Acidobacteriota bacterium | reverse complement strand
ATCGATCGTCCGCGCCTGATGCGGAACATCGATCGCGCCCAGCAGCTCGCATCGGCGGCGGGCGTCGGGCTGCGCCCCCATGCGAAAACGCACAAATCGCCGATGGTCGCGGGGTGGCAGCTCGATCGCGGCGCCGCCGGCATCTGTTGCGCGAAGGTTGGCGAAGCCGAAGCGTTCGTGGCCGCCGGAATCGACAACATCAGGCTGCCGTACCCGGTGCATCCGTCGAACGCGGCGCGCGTGCTGGCGTTGATGAACGAGGCCACGATCTCGATCATCGTCGATCACCTCGAGGTTGCGCGCGGCTGGTCCGATGCCATGCAGCACGCCGGGCGCACGCTCGACGTGCTCGTGAAGGTGGATGTCGGCTTTCATCGCTGCGGCATCGATCCGGACGGCGACGCGCTGGACTTCATCCGGAAGCTGGCGTCGATGCGCGGCCTGCGGCTGCGCGGGCTGCTCAGCCACGCGGGACACGGGTATCTGGCGACGTCGGAGCAGGAATTGTGCGACATCGCCGGGCGCGAAGCCGGGATCCTGATCCGGCTCCGCCACGACGCGGCCGCTGCGGGAATCGACCTCGAAGAACTGTCGGTGGGCGCGACGCCGACCCTGCGCTTCAGCGCGGCGCTGCGCGGACTGACCGAGTTGCGGCCCGGCAACTACGTCTACTTCGATCGCACGCAGGTTGCGCTCGGTGCCGCCACGCTCGACGACTGTGCGCTCACGGTCGCCGCGACCGTGGTGTCGAAGCCCGCCGCCGACCGGATCATCCTCGATTGCGGCAGCAAGACGCTCACCAACGATCAGGCGCGCGGCATCACCAGTGCGGCCGGCTTCGGCGCCGTCATGCAGGCCGACGGCGACGCGCCGCCAGAGATCGACCAGTCGTTGACCATCGAGCGGTTGTCCGAAGAGCACGCCACGGTACGGGTTGCGGGCAGCACCCATCTGGTCCCCGGCACTCGTGTCCGCGTCGTGCCGAACCACTCATGCGTCGTCTCGAATCTGGTGGATGTCGTACGGCTCGTCGAAGGCAATCGTGTCGTCGACACGGTGCCCGTTGCCGCGAGAGGACGAATTCAGTAATCTCAGGCCCATGGCTGACAAAGAGAGGTCCGACGTCGGCGACGCCCTCGGGATGGTCGAGACCCGCGGGTTGATTGGCATGATTGAAGCGGCCGACGCGATGGTGAAGACGGCCAACGTGGTCTTCGTCGGCTGGCAGAAAGTGGATGCCGGTCTGGTCACCGCGATCGTGCGCGGCGACGTCGGATCGGTCAAAGCGGCGACCGACGCCGGCGCTGCCGCGGCTCGTCGCGTGGGCGAGCTGATCGGCGTCCATGTGATCCCACGGCCTGCCGACGACCTCGAGAAGATCTTTCCTATCCGCTAGCCACGACGATCAACGCCGAACTCGCGGAACCCGGATCCTCTTCTTTCGTTTGATGCTCCTCACCTTCCCACTCAGCTCTCTCAGCAGCCCCTCGTCGCCAACGACCAGCAGCGGCTGCGCGGGTGTTCTCAGCAGATTGAACAATCCGCCGGCGGCTGTCCGCGCGTAGATGTCGCGGCCATCGCTGAGGAGCTGCACCGCTGCCCCGCCACCGGTCGCATCGAAAAGCCGCTGGCCGAACTGCTCTTTCAGCACCCGGAGAATCTGATGGAGCTGGCGGAGCGAAAACCCGCGCCGGCGCAGATCGGCGAGCACCAGCAGCTCGAACAGTTCGATTGGCGTGTAGCGACGCTCGGTATAGCCGCCCGCGGCCGTCCGATGCGGTGGAATGGCAGGGGACACCAGACCGCCGGCGTCCCAGATTTGAAGCTGCCGCGCCGTCAACCCCGTGAGCACCGCGACTTCCCGGGAGCTGTAGGTCTTCTTCAACCGCATTTCATCGAGGCTTCCTTGCTCTGACCTCGTCGAGACGGACGCGTGCCGCCTCCACCGCCTCGAGCGATTCCTTCTGCAGCTCCAGCGCGCTCGAGCCCTCGATTGGGCTCGCGAAGGCACTCCCGGCGATCGTGCGGTGATAGTCGCGCTCGACGCGCTGCAGGGCCTCGAGCGCCGACGCGTGTTCGTGCTGCCATTCGAGCCATTCGGTGAGAAGGCCGATGGCGTCCGGTTCCGACGCGGCCGCACATTCGATCCCGAACCGATCGCCGTTGTCCTCCCGGACCGCGTGCGCAATCCACTGTCCGTCGCGTTCGACCGCGGTGAGGGTGAAGCGGGTCCTTTTCACAATCCGAACCTCGCTGGACTGACCGTTTCGAGCAACGGGTCGATCCGATTGACGAGCATGGCATCCGCCACCAGCTGCGCGGTGAGCGGCGCCAGCAGGACGCCGTTCCGGTAATGGCCGGTCGCATACATCACCCTCGGGTTGACGTGCGACGGGCCAATCACCGGGAGCTCGTCGGGCGTTGCCGGCCGCAATCCGACCCGCGCGCCACGAAACGCGGCGGTCCACGATCGCGGAACGAGATCGCACGCGGCATCGAGCAGGTCGCGGACGCCGGCGACGGTTGCGCGTTCGTCGAAGCCGGCTTCTTCCACCGTCGCGCCGACGAGCACGGTGCCGTCCTCCCATGGAACCAGATAACAGCGGGCGCCCCACGTCACCCGGCGGGGTGCCGGGCCGTCCCACGCAAGCTGCAGCAACTGGCCGCGCACCGGCCGCACCGGCACGCGTGAGGTCAATCCGTCGATGTCGATCGCGGCGCTCCAGCAACCCGCGGCGATCACGACCGCGTGCGCGCGGTGCGTGTCGCGGTCGGTTTCGACCAACACGTGCGACTTCGTGAAGCCGATTCGGCGGACGCGACACGGATCCGCGATCCGCGCGCCGCGGCGCCGGGCAGCGACGACGAGCGCGCGCGTCAGGTCGGCCGCCGCGACGAACCCGTGGCTCGGGATCAGCAATCCGCCGAGCACGTCTTCGGCCAACTGCGGCTCCTCGGCGCGAAGAGCGGGACCATCAAGAAGTACCGCTGCCACGCCGCGTGACGCCAGGACCTCAGCGGTTCTCTCCAGCCTGCTCAGCTCGACAACGCCGCCGGTCGTCTCGAGTGTTCCCGTTCGCCGATATTCGACCGGCAGCCCGCTGTCGGTCGA
>QHWF01000692.1 GCA_003222455.1 Acidobacteriota bacterium | reverse complement strand
CCAGTCTCAGATCCAGTCGAGCGCTCGCCGATGCGGGAATGACGGTACGTCCCTGGCCACCGACGCCGCCGCCCGCTTCGTACGCGTTGATGTTGAGCGTCGGCAGGTTATGGCGAAGCTCCAGACGATCGGTCTGGTTCTCCGGCTTCGAGAACCCGAAGGTCTGCATCAGCGTCGGCGCCACATCCGGAATTTCTTCGATGGCCTTCCGTTCCTCGGCGGTCAACGGCGTCACATCGTCGTAAAAGCCGTCCACGGTCACGCGCCCCTCGTCGTCCTTCATCGATGCCAGCAGTTTCGCCAGCGCCAGCGCCGGATTGGGCGCCCAGTTGCCGTAATTCCCGCTGTGAAGGTCCCGCAGCGGTCCGTAGACGGTGATGACGGCGCTCATGATGCCGCGCGCGCCGAAGAACAGCGTCGGGCGGCCGCTGGCATGCCGCGGACCATCCACCATGATGAGCGCGTCGCCTCCAATCCGGCCGCCGTGCTCACGCACGACCGTCTCGAGCGATGGCGAGCCGGCTTCTTCATCCCCTTCGAGCACGACCCGAACGTTCGAGGTGAGCGGGATGTTGGCGTTTTCGAGTCCATCGATGGCCGCGAGGAAGGCGATGATCGGTGATTTGTCGTCGGACGACGAGCGACCGTAGATGCGCCACTCGGGATCGATCTTGTCGTTCCAGGACGAGAGTGTGATGGTGCGTCCTGCCGGTTCGTGCTCGGCGACGATCACGGGAGAGAACGGCGGTTCGTAGGTCCACTCGGCCGGATCGACAGGCTGACCGTCGTAGTGAAAGTAAAAAGTAATCGTCCTTCGTGCCGCGGCAGCGCGGCGCTCGGCGATGACGACGGGCGAACCGGCGGTTGCGATGCGATCGGGCAGGAAACGCCGGAGCTCGAGCAGGCGCGTCAGCGCCTGCGCGTTGCGCTCGATATCGCCCTTGTTCGTCGCGACGTTGGGAAGCTTCAGAAAATCGAACAGCTCGAGCAGGATTTGCTTCTCGTGCTGCTCCCGCCAGGCGCGCACGCGGCTGACCGGATCGTCCGGCGCCGCCGCGCCCAACGCGCTCACCATCGTCACCAGACCCAGCAACCATTTGAGCTTCATCGCGGTTCACCATCTTCGTGCCGTGGGACCGAGACCGACTTTTTATTCCACTGGCGCCGGGGCCCACCCCCTGCACCCCAACGCGGCTGCCGCGTTGGGGACCCCGCGCCGCCGCATGGCCGCAGGCGCCCCCCAACCGACGGCTACCTCCCCGACCTACCCGACGTCCCTGACCCACCCGACCTCTTCGTGCCCGCCTCGGCCGCCCGCTTGTCCCGGAAATACTGGATCTGAAACTTCTGCACGTTCCGGTTGTGTTCCTCGAGCGTGCGGGCAAACTCGTGCGAGCCGTCGTTGCGGCTGACGAAATAGAGAAAGTCGCTGTCCGCTGGATGCACCACCGCGTCCAGCGACGCACGGCCCGGCGAGGCAATCGGTCCCGGCGGCAACCCCGGATACCGATAGGTGTTGTACGGCGAATCCAGGCTGAGATCCTCCCGATGCAGGTTGCCGGTGTATCGGCCGGCCTTGAGCAACGCGTAAATCACCGTCGGATCGCATTGCAGCGCCATGTTGACCCGGAGGCGATTCAGATAAACCCCGGCCACTAACGGACGTTCCTCCGTCTTCGCGGTTTCCTTTTCCACGATCGAGGCCAGCGTCACCACCTGGCGGACGGTCAGGTGACGCGCCGTGGCCGCCTGATGAAGCTCGGGCGTGAACACGCGCTCGAACCGCGACACCATCTGACGCACCAGCGCGGCCGCCTCCACGTGCCGCGGCAACGCGTACGTGGTCGAGGGATCGAGCTCGTGGATGAGAGCCGCGTTCCCGGCGGCGTTCACGAACGCCGCGGCGGGACCGATGCCGTGTGATTCGAAGATCTTCGACATCTCCGCAACCGTCAGTCCCTCCGGGAACGTCACGTTGACGACGTAGACGTCGCCGCGCGCAAGCTTGTCGATCACGTCGAAGGGCGTCATCTCACGATCGAAGCGGTATTCTCCGGCCTTCAGCCGTCGGCCTTCGCCCGACATCCACAGCGCGATCCGGAACGTGGTCGCATCCCGAATGACGCCGCCGGCGACGAGGCGTTCGCGGATCCCACGGCTTCCGGCGCCAGGCGGGATGTCCACGAACTGCTCGGCGCCTTGAAAGCCGCGGTAGGGCTGCGTGACGCGCCGATAGACCAGTGCGGCAGCGGCGCTGGCCGCAAGCACCATCACGACAACAACGGCGATCAATGTCTTGACGGTTTTGACATTTTTGACATTTTTCACAGGGAATGGTCCAGGTAATCCTGCAGGATGATCGCCGCCGCCGCCGCATCAAGTTTCTGTTTCCGGCGACGCCAGTCCCGCTCACGAAGGGCAAGGCGACTTTCTGCCTCGTGGCTGCTCAGCCGTTCATCTTCGGTGGCGATCGGGATGGTCGTCCGCGCTTTCAGCGCCTCGATCAACGCTGTCACGCGAGCGGTCGCGTGCGTGGCCGACCCGTCCAGTCGCAACGGCAGGCCCACCACGACGGCATCGAGGCCATCGGCTTCCGCCGACAACTGTTGAATGGTCGCGACAATCCGGACGATCGCCTCGTTTGTGTCGCTGACGACCAGCGTGGTCAGAGGCCGCGCGAGCGTCCCCGACACATCGCTGATTGCGAGTCCGATGCGACGCGCGCCGACGTCAATGCCCAGCACCCGCACGTTACCCATCAGTTCCGATGGCTGGCCGTCGCCCATCGCCCAACCAATCGAATTCCTTGCGGCCGTCGCCCGTCTGTTCCAACATGGTCTCCGATTGAAGCTCGTGTTCGCGCTCTTCGCGGCCTTCGCGGCCTTTGCGTTCGCACGTGGTCCAGTTCGCCCGATGATCAGATGTTATAATTTGTTCCTCTCCAACGTTGTCGTGAAACGTATCCTCATCCTCCTGACCATCCTGCTTGTCGGGACCGGCGCCGCGTGCGGAACGGGGCGTCCGCCCGAAGCGTTTCGGCAGAAACTCGTCATCCTCGGTTTTGACGGGATGGACCCGCGGCTCGTCCGGAAGTGGATGAACGAGCGGAAACTGCCCAACTTGAAGAAGCTTGCCGAACGCGGCGGTGGCATGCAGCCGCTCGAGACGACGCACTCGCCGGAATCGCCCACGGCCTGGGCCTCGTTCGCGACGGGCGTGAATGCCGGCAAGCACAACATCTACGACTTTCTCGTACGCGATACCAATACGTATCTTCCGGATCTCGGCATGGTGACGCGCGAACCGCCGCGCTTCATCCTCAACTTCCTACCGATCTCAAAACCCGTCATTAAATCCATTCGAGGTGGCACGTCGTTCTGGGTCACCGCCGGCCGTGCCGGCGTGCGGTCGAGCGAGCTCACGGTGCCGGTGACCTATCCGCCCGAAGACGTGCCGAACGGCGAAATGCTCTCGGGCCTGCCGCTGCCGGACATCCGCGGCACGATGGGCACGTTTTATTACTTCGGCACCGATCTGAGCCGGTACGAGGAAGGCAATACCGAGTTCGGCGGCATCCTGAAACGGCTGGTCTTCGACGACGACATCGCGCAGACCGAGCTCGTCGGGCCGCCAAATCCGGTTGTGAAACAGCAACTGCGGGAGCTGCGCGCGAAATCACCGGCCGACGAGGCGGGGAAGATGAAGATCGCCGAGCTCGAGGCCCGCGAAGACGTCCGCCTGCCGCTCACCGTTCACTGGAACCGCGCGGGCAAGTCGGCGACGATCGAAGTCGGCGACAGCTCGATTCATCTGGGCGAGCACGAGTGGAGCAAATGGATCAATCTCAATTTCTCGATCAATCTGCTCGTGCGGGTCCACGGCATGGCGCAGGTGTTCCTGATCAGCGCCGAGCCCGAGCTGCAGCTGTACGTGTCGCCAATCAACTGGAAGCCGGACAATCCGCCGGCGCCCATGTCGTCGCCGGCGTCGTTCTCGGCCGCGCTCTACGAGCGGCTCGGCCCCTATCGTACGCTTGGATGGGCCGAAGCCACGTGGCCGTTGAACGAGGATCGGATCGACGAGAAGGCGTTCATGGACGACCTGGATCGCGCCTTCGACGATCGTGCGCAGGTCATCCTGCAGCGGCTCGATTCTCATCAATGGGATTTGCTCGTCGGCGTCATCGAATCCACCGATCGCGTCCAGCACATGATGTGGCGGCTCATCGATCCGTCACACCCGATGTACGACAAAGCGCTGGCCGCAAAATTCGGCGATTCGATCGAGCGCATCTATCGCAAGTGCGACGACTTCGTGGGCCAGGTGATCTCGCGGCTCGACCCATCGACGCCGATCCTCATTGTCTCGGACCACGGATTCCACTCGTTCCGGCAGTCGGTGAACCTCAATACCTGGCTCGTTCAGGAAGGCTACATGGCCATTCAGGGGCAGCAGCCCGGTGAGAAGAAACTGCAGGACCTTTTCGGGGGCGGGACGTTCTGGGAGAACGTGGATTGGGGGCGAACCAAGGCTTACGCGATGGGCCTCGGCCAGATCTACATCAACATGAAAGGTCGCGAGGCGCACGGCATCGTCGCCCCTGGCGCGGAGTCAAAGGCGGTGCAGAACGATCTGGCGGCGCGGCTGTTGACCATGGCCGACCCGAACACGGGCGTCCGGATGGTGGATGCCGTCTACCAGGCCGACGACATCTACTCCGGCGCCTTCCTGAAGAACGCGGCGGAGTTGCAGGTTGGTCTCGCCGACGGGTACCGGGTATCGTGGCAGTCGACGCTCGGCGGCTCTCCTCCCGGCATCGTGTATCCCAACAAGAAGAAATGGTCCGGCGATCATGGGTCGTTCGACTACAAGTCAACGGCCGGCGTCCTCATTTCCAGCCGGCGGGTGGAGCCCGGGGCGAGAATCATCGACA
>QHWF01000691.1 GCA_003222455.1 Acidobacteriota bacterium | reverse complement strand
CGGCATCGGGACCTATATACGCAACCTGCTGCGACAGCTCGCCCGCTTCGACCGGCAGACCGAGTTCGTCGTCTTCTGCCGTCCCGAGGATCGCGAGACGCTCGGGTCGCTCGGGGAAAATTTCCGCCCGGTCGAGGAAACCGCTCGGAATTATTCGATTGCCGAGCAGGTGAAGATCCCGCTGGCGATCAGGCGCGAAGGCGTCACGCTCTTTCACGCGCCGCACTACGTCCTGCCGTGGCTCGTGCAATGCCGATCGGTGGTCACGATTCACGACTGCATCCACCTGATGTTTCCGCAGTATCTTCCCAACCGGCTCGCGCTCCAGTACGCGAGGACGTCGATTTCGCTGGCGGCGCGCCGGGCGACGCGCGTGCTGACGGTGTCGGAGAGCTCGAAACGAGACATCCTGCGATTCGTCGATACCGATTCGAGCAGAATCCACGTGATCTACAACGCCTACGACGAGCGGTTCGGCGTCGAACCGCGGGAGGAGGACGTCGTCCGCGTTCGCGAGCGGTACCAGCTGCACGACGAGTTCGTCCTCTACGCGGGCAACGTCAAACCGCACAAAAACCTCGAGCGGCTGATTATCGCCTTCGATCTGGTGCGCAAGCGTGGCCTCGATCATCTGAAGCTCGTGCTGATTGGCGACGAGATTTCCAGATACGCCTCCCTGCGGCGTGCGGTCCATCAGCATCAACTCCACAAGTACGTGCGCTTCCTCGGCTATCTGCCTGAGGAGACGCTGGCCGTCATGTACCGGCTCGCCGGCGTCTTCGCCTTCCCGTCGCTGTACGAAGGGTTCGGACTGCCGCCGCTCGAAGCGATGGCGAGCGGGACGCCCGTCGTCACGTCGAACGTGTCGTCGCTGCCCGAAGTCGCCGGGGACGCGGCCATCCTGGTGGATCCGCACGATCCGCAGGCGATTGCCGACGGCATTTCCCGCCTGTTGACCGACGAGAAGCTCAGGCGCGACCTGCGAATGAAGGGCCTGGCACGCGCACGGCAGTTCTCGTGGGAAGACTCGGTCCGCCGCGTGCACGCGATTTATCAGGAGGTCGCGCGCGGATGAAGCTGGCGATCGTCCACGACTGGTTGACCGGGATGCGCGGCGGAGAACGGGTGCTCGAAGCGTTGTGCACCCACTATCCGGATGCGGAATTGTTCACGCTCATTCACGTGCGCGGCTCGGTGGCGCCGGTCGTTGAGCGGCGCCGCATCCATACGTCCCTCGCGCAACGTTTTCCGGCCGTGCGGCACTACTACCGCAAATGCCTGCCGCTCTATCCGGCGCTCGTCGAACAGTTCGACCTCGAGCGGTTCGACGTCGTGATCAGCAGCAGCCACTGCGTGGCGAAGTCGGTGATCACGCGGCCGGACACCGTGCACGTCTGTTACTGTCACACGCCGATGCGGTACGCGTGGGACCAGTTCGAGGCGTACTTCGGACCGGGCAGGCTGGGGCCGATCCCCAGCAGGCTCATGCGCAGCGTGATGGCCTGGCTGGCCCGGTGGGATCGCGACACGGCGTACCGCGTGGACCGCTATCTTACGAATTCACAACATGTTGCCGGCAGGGTCCGCCGATACTATAATCGCGAGGCACTTGTGGTGTATCCGCCGGTCGATACCGAGTTTTTCCACCCCGACTCCGCCGTTCCCGAGCGATTCGCCCTCGTCGTGTCGGCCCTGGTGCCTTACAAACGGCTCGAGGTGGCCATCGACGCCTGCCGGCGCGCGCGCATGCCGCTCAAGATCGTGGGCACCGGGCCGGATCGCGAGCGGCTGGAACGGCGCGCGGACGGTGGCGTCGAGTTTCTCGGTTGGGTTGCCGATGCCGATCTGCGGCAATTGTATCGGCGCGCCAGCTTCGCGCTCATGACGGGCGAGGAAGACTTCGGGATCGCGCCCCTGGAGGCGCAGGCCTGCGGGCGTCCTGTCGTGGCTCTCGGCCGCGGCGGCGCCCTCGAAAGCATTCTTCCGGGCGAGACCGGCATTCTGGTCGATACGCCCGCGCCCGAAGCGTTCGCCGAGGCCATCGGAGAAGTCGAGCGGCGCCGGTTCGATCCGGTCGCCATACGCCGGCACGCCGAGCAATTCAGCCGGGTGCGGTTCGCGGCGCAGATCGATGCCGCGCTCCAGGACACGTTGGCGTCCGCACCGACGCGGCGAAGCGCGCCGCGTGTGGCGAGCGGGGCAGAAGTCCCTGCGATTCAGAGTCGATGCTGAATCGGCACAACCGGCTGCTCGTCACGTTCTACGTTCTTTCAGACGCATTTCTCGGCACAGTCGCGTTCCTCACGGCCTATCTGCTGCGGTTCCACAGTGGCATCGCGACCCTGATCCCGATCACCAAGGGTGTTCCGCCGCTCCGGCAGTACATCGATCTCGTTCCGTTCGTCGCCGTTCTGGTCCCGGTCGGGTTCCATCTCCAGGGGCTGTACCGCCTTCGTCGCGGCCGTTCACGAGTGGACGATTTCTTCGCCGTCTTCGTCGGCAGCATCCTCGCGGTGGTCTTCGGCGTCGTCGCCACCCTGTACGTCGAGACGTACTTCGCAACGGCCTCCGCGCGCGACCGCGGCGCATTCGAAGTGTCGCAGGCCGCGTGGGCCATTTTCCTCGTGCTCAACGTGCTCCTGACGTTTTCGACGCGCGAAGCCGTCCGCAACGCATTCGAGCGGCGATGGAAGGCGGGAATCGGCCTCAAGCGCATTCTGATTGCGGGCTCGGGCGAGCTGGGCCGCCTGGTGGCCGACAAGATTCTCGAACACCGCGAGCTGGGCTATCAGATCGTCGGCTTCGTCGACGACCGCGCCGCCGGGGATCATCTCGGCTACCGCGGCCTCCCTCTGCTCGGCACGATCGACGATGCGTCGGAAATTACCGCTCGCGAAGGCGTGCATCACCTGTACGTCGCGCTGGCGCCCGAGCAGCACGTGCGCATGCTGCAGCTGATCGACAGCACGAGCCGGGAGTGCGTCGACGTCAAGGTGGTGCCCGATCTGCTCCAGGTCATCGCACTCCGGGCGCGCCTCGAGGATCTCGACGGCGTAAATTCAACAGCCTGGTGAAGCGCGGGATCGACGTGATCATCTCGAGCGCGGCGCTCGTCGTGATGCTCGTTCCGTTCGCCGTCATCGCCGTGCTCGTGAAGCTCACGTCCCGCGGCCCGGTGTTCTACCGGCAGGAACGCATGGGCCTCGACGGCCGCCGCTTCGTGATTTACAAGTTCCGTTCGATGTATCACGATGCGGAGGCCAAGACGGGTCCGGTGATTGCCGGGCCGGACGACCCGCGCCGCACGGCCATCGGCAGGCTGCTCCGGCGATCGAACATCGACGAGCTCCCGCAGCTCTGGAACGTCGTCCGTGGTGAAATGTCGATCGTGGGGCCGCGGCCGGAACGGCCGAACTTCGTCGCGGAGTTCAAGCA
>QHWF01000166.1 GCA_003222455.1 Acidobacteriota bacterium | reverse complement strand
CGAGCACGGCGCCGGTCGCGTCCTGCGATCCATCGTTCACCACGAGCAGATCGCAGTCGGGAAGGTTCACGCGCACGCGTTCGACGACGTTCCGGATGGTGGCGGCTTCGTTGTACGCCGGAATAGCCACCAATGTCCGGTGGCGCGTGAGCGTCGGCATCGTCATGGAGCGGTAACGAAGCTTCACCTCAAACCGCCGAGTAAAACCGAGCATCGGCGGGCGCGGCGAATCTTCGTTACCAGGCGCAAGAGTGTTGCACAAAGTGAGACGGGCGGCCAAGGCAATCGCCCTGGCACGCGTCCTTGACATGCCTGCGCAGCACGACGTTCAATATGTGAACGCTTCGGGACCCTAGCAGCCCGTGGTGAAAGTCCAGCGTGGCACCGAGGGCGGCGATGCGCCCGGCTGGCAAGGCGCGACGACCAAGGATATCGGGAATATCTGAGGGAGTTTCCCACGTCGCGGCGCGGGGTGGAGCCGGGATGCAGCGCCGGCCGAACGGGTCCCCAGCGCGGCTGCCGCGCTAGGGGCCCCGAATGCAGCTGCACTTTCACCGCGGGCTGCCAGTCTCGAGAGCGTCCTCTGCTTTCCGGCGTGTGCAGTTCCTGGCGATCGCCTGCGCTGCGCTCGGTCTGTGACTGAGAGGGCGGGAGTTTCTACGAAGGACGGTTTGAATTCAGATTTCAGTGTGCTCGGTAGTAGGTTGTCATTACTCAGACGCGTTCCTACTGAAGAACGTCGACACCGCAATCGTCGCCAGCAGCACGACGACAGGTTTGGCCGGCAGCGCGTATCGCGCCTCGCTGTAGAGCACCGCATGCACCGCCGTCACGTACACGATCAGCGCAGCGAACGCGGCCGCTTCCACGCGGGCGCCCTGCCGCCACACGACGTACAAACCCGCGAGGGCCGCCACGATCAACAGCGCCTGCGGCGCCCAGATCAGTCGGATGGTGGTCGTTGACAGCGCGTTGATGTCCGAGTACCGGATCGGAATCTCCGTCACCCACAGCAGCAGCACGCCACGTGTTGCTCGGCGCCACGCATGCCGCACCGGGTCGCGGCGGATGTTCTCGAGTGCCACGCGCCCGTACTCGCGGTCCGCGGCCACTCGCGCCCGCGCGCGTTCCCACGGCTCCTGCGGCTCGGTCCAGATTTTCCGAATGTCCTGCCATTGATGGACGTAGCGCAGCATCGGCGCGCCGTCCATCTCCACCTCCCCGGCGTAAGCCCGAACCTTCTCGTCGAGCGCGGCCCGATCGGGCGTGGTGGTGGCCATGCTGGTGAGGGTGGCCTGCACGCGCCCGGGCAGCGCGACCTGCCAGGTGCCTTCCCACAGCGTGCGTCCCGTGCCGCCGGCCGGCGTGAACGTCAGCATCTGCAGAAAGACGACGTTGTAGAGCAGCCACGGCGTGAGCGCTGCCGCAAACACCGCGAGCAGGACGATGCCTCGGCGGCGGGCGACGGTTCCGCGCGGTGCGACGAACCATGCGGCCGCGATGAGGGCCAGCGGCAGATACTGAAAACTGGGACGGGTCAGGGCTGCCCACGCGAGGATCGCGCCGGCTCCCGCAGCCCAGCCGTTGCCGCCACTTAGCAGTCCGTGGTGAAAGTCCAGCGTGGCACCGAGGGCGGCGATGCAGCGCTGGCCGAACGGGGTCCCCAGCGCGGCAGCCGCGCTGCGGGCCCCGAATGCAGCTGGAGTTTCACCACGGGCTGCCAGGCTGCGCAGCCACAGGTACACGCCGAGCGTCACGAGAAAGGTCGTGAACACTTCGGTCAAGGTCAGCGCGGCGAAATAGGGCAGCGGCGGATAGAGCGCCGTGAACAGCGCGGCCGCGAACGCGATGCGATCGTTCACCACGCGCAGCGCGAGGGCGTACACCAGCAAACAGATGGCCGCGAACACCAGGGCCTGTGCGGTCGCAACAGCGAGATGGCCTTGACCGATCACACGGTCGATCGCCGCGACGAACAGCGGGTATCCAGGCGTACGGATGACTTCGGGAACGAAGCGGGGGAGGTTTGGATAGCGGGTGAAGCGGCCGGTGTCGGCCAGCACGCGGCCGAGCAGCGCATACCCGTTCTGATCGGTCCATTCAGTCGCCCAGTCGGGCCGCTGGTAGATGATGTAGAAGGTCGCATGCGCGAGCGCAACCAGCGTGAGGATCGCGCGCGCGGCCGGGCGGGACATTCACTTCATCCTGGTGTTGAGCAGTTGCCGGTACAAACTGTCGATGTCACGCAGCAGGCGCTCGACATCGTACCGTCCGAGGACGTGTGTGCGGGCGCGTGTGCCCATCGCGATGCGCGCCGCATCGTCGCGGAGCAACCCGGTCACCGCGGCGGCAAACGCGTCCACGTCTCCTGCGGGAATCAGCACCCCGAGCTCCGGGCCGGTGACAAGGTCGGGGACGCCGCCCACCGCGAACGCGACGCCCGGCACACCTGCAGCCATGCTCTCGATGAGGGCGACGGGCGTGCCTTCGTTGCGGGACGTCAGGGCGACGAGGTCGCTGGCCGCATAAATCGGCGCGACGTCGCGCTGCCAGCCGAGGAAACGCACGCGCTGGCCGAGGCCGAGGTCGGTTGCCGTTGCCTGCAGCGCAGCGTTCAGGTCGCCGCCTCCGGCAATCAGGAATTGCGCGCGCGGCTCGCCGCATGCCACTCGCGCCGCCGCCTCGAGGAACAGCTCCGGCTGTTTGATCGGGGTGAGCCGTCCGACCAATGCCACAACACGCGCGTCTTTATCGAGGTCGAGTCCAGCGCGAGCGGCTGTGCGTTCGGCTGGACCGATCGTGGCCAGCGTGTGCAAGTCGAACCCGAGCGGGACCACGCGGAACCGATCCGCCAACCCGATGCGATGCGTTCCCAGCAGGTCGTGGCGCACCCGCGGCGAGACCGCGACGAGCGCGTCGCTGCGACGGCCGAGGAATCCCTCGGCCGCGGAGAACAGGCTGGCTGTCCACTTGCTGAAGTACCCGTTCAACACGTGCCCGTGGTACGTGTGCACGATGCGCGCAGGTGCGCCGCGACCGAACGTGGCGTTGTACATCAGCGCCGCCACGCGGCCCACACTGCCGGCCTTGGCCATGTGCGTGTGGACGATGGCCGGACGGAACCGGCGCAGCGTCCGGAGAATCCGGGCGAGGGCGGCCGCATCGGCGGCGGGCGCGATTTCCCGCCGCAGCGCGGGCACGGACTCGATGTCGAACGACCGATCGCGCGGCACGAGATAGTCCATCTCACGTTCGCCGGGGCCGACGCGGCCGTGGATCAGCAGCGTGTGGTACCCGGCCGATTCGAGCCGCGCGCTCAGACTGATTGCCTGGATCGCGGGACCTCCGATGTTCAACCGTGTGATGATGCGCGCGATGCGAACCGGTCTGGTGCAGGAGTCGACGGGTGGCACGCCTGCGTTACTGTACTACCATCGAGCCACTCTCCGTGTCCCGCTTCGCCCTCTCAACGGGGGAACGCAAAGGCCGCGAAGGCCGCTGAGAAATGCTGTCGTTTCTTTGCGTCCTTTGCGGCCTCTGCGTTCGATCGTGACATTCGCTTTAACCACGCGAGCCTGACATCGTGACTACGCTGTTTGCATCCGCCGGCCGGAAGATTCCGCGGGTCGGGAAGCGCCGTATCTGCTTTCCGATTACGAACCGCTCTTATTACGGACGCAGTCAGCTGCTCATCAAGAAGCTGCACGCGCATCCCGAGATCGACCTCGAGCTGATGCTCGGCGGGTCGATTCTGCTGGACAAGTACAGCCGTCACATCGCGGACGAGATCGAGGCCGGCGGGTTCAGCATCACGGCGTCGCTGTTCAACGTCATCGAGGGTGGCAACCACGTGGCGATGGCGAAGACGGCGTGTCTCACCGCGCTCGAATTCACCAACGGCCTGCACGCGCAGGATCCCGATATCGTCGTGGTGTGCGGCGACCGGTTCGAGCAGCTCGCGATTGCCATGACCGCCGCATATCTGAACAAGACCATCGCCCACATCGAAGGCGGCGATGTCAGCGGCAACATCGACGAAAGCGTGCGTCATGCGATCACGAAGCTCGCGCACGTCCATTTCGTCACCAACGCCGAGGCGGAGCGGCGCGTGCTGGCGATGGGCGAAGATCCGCAGTACGTGTTCAACACCGGCTCGCTCGACGTGGAGCTGGCGGCGTATGTGGATACGACCATCACCAACGCGGTCGTGAACGGCTATGGCGTCGGCCCGGCGGTTGACGTGACGCGGCCGTTTCTGATCGTGATTCAACACCCGGTGACCACCGAAGGCGACAACCGCCAGCACCTCGAGGCGACGCTCCGTGCCATCTCGACGCTCGACCTGCAGGCGATCTGGTTCTGGCCGAACGTGGACGCCGGCACGGGCGAGATGGCTGGACGCCTCCGGCACTTTCGCGAGCAGACGGGGGCGGCTGACGCCAGGATTCGATTCATCACGAACGTTCGACCCGATGAATTCATCGCGCTGCTCAAGGCCACCGCGTGCGTCGTCGGCAACTCCTCGGCCGGGATCAAGGAATGCTCCTACCTCGGCACCCCGGTGGTGAACATCGGCGCCCGGCAGCAGGGGCGCCTGCATGCGGACAACGTGGTGCATGTCGGCTACGACGCCGATGACATCTGCCGCGCTGTTGTCGCACAGATCAGTCATGGCCGTTATGCGGCGTCGCTCATGTACTACCGGCCGAACGCGAGCCAGGCGATCGTCGACGTCCTGGCGCGCATGCGCCTCTACACGCAGAAGCGCTTCCATGACAATCTGGCGGCGACGACTGTTCGCACGGCATGAGCACACCCCCTCTCCTCACAATCGGCAGCCGCGCGATCGGTGCGGGCCATCCGTGCTTCGTGATCGCCGAGGCCGGCATCAATCACAATGGCGATGCCCGGCTTGCAGCGGAGCTCGTCGAGGCGGCGTCCGCCGCGGGCGCCGACGCCATCAAGTTCCAGACCCATTTTCCTGAGGACGAGATGCTGCGCGACGGCGCGACCGCGTCGTATGTCGGCGAATCGCTGTTCGACTTGCTGGCGCGCACGGCGTTGACGCGCGAGGCGCACGTCGAATTGCGAGATCTGGCGGCGAAGAAGGGGATCGTCTTTCTTTCGACGCCCTTCTCGCGCGAAGCGGCGGATTTTCTCGACACCATCGGCGTGCCCGCCTTCAAGACCGGATCCGGCGAGCTGACGCATCTGCCGCTGCAGCGACACATCGCGCGGAAGCGCAAGCCGATGATCATCTCGACCGGGATGTCCGCCCCTGAGGAAATCGATCGGACGGTCGGTGTCGTGCGCGCCGAAGGCGCCCCTTTCGCGTTGATGCACTGCACCTCGACGTATCCCACGCCGTACGAGCACGTGCAGCTTGGCTGCATCGGCTGGCTGCGCAACCTGTACGGCGTTCCGGTCGGGTTCTCCGACCACACGGTCGGCAGCTACATGGCCTTTGCGGCCGCTGCCAACGGCGCGAACCTCCTCGAAAAACACTTCACCACGTCGCGCGGCCTGCCCGGTCCGGATCAACAGGGCTCGATTGAACCCTCTGAGCTCGCCGATCTGATCCGCGGTGTTCGCGCCATCGAACGGGGCCTCGGTGCGACCAAGACGATTCAGCCCGGCGAACAGGACGTCCGCGACATGGCCCACCACAGTGTGGTGTCCGTTCGCGCGATCCCGGCGGGCGCGACGATCGGCGTTCACGACGTCTGGGCAAAGCGGCCGGGAACCGGCATTCCCGCGAGACACCTCGGCGACGTGATCGGCCGCGTCGCGAAGGAGCGCATCGAAAAGGATCGGCTGATTCAATGGAACGATCTGGCGTGAGGGTCCTTGGCGTCGTCACGGCGCGGGCGGGATCGAAGGGCGTCCCCGGCAAGAACACGCGTCTGCTCGGCGGCCGGCCCCTCATTTCGTACACGATCGACGCCGCGCGGGAAGCGGACGTGTTCAATCGCCTGATTCTGTCCACCGACGATCCACATGCGGCCTCCCTCGCCCGCGATCGCGGGTGCGACGTGCCGTTCATGCGTCCGCCAGCGCTGGCGGCCGACGACACACCGCATCTGCCGGTGATGCAGCACGCGCTGACGTGGCTGCGAGAGCACGACGGGTATGCGCCCGACTGGGTCATGATCCTGCAGCCGACGTCGCCGCTGCGGCAGCCGTGGCACATCCGCGAATCGGTTGATCTGGCGCTCGCGTCGGCCGCCGATTCCGTGGTCAGCGTCGACGAGATTCCGCCGCACTTCAATCCGATGCGGATCGTGACCATGGACGAGCACGGCTGGGCGCACCAGCTCGTTGGCGGCATGCCGCTGAAGCGCCGCACAGGACGGCGTCAGGATATGCCCAAGGCGTGGGTCCTCAACGGCGCGATCTGTCTGTTCCGGACCGCGGTGCTGTTCGATCCGGTCGAACCCAGTTTGTATGGCGACAAGGTGGCTGCATACCGGATGTCGCCGCCGTACGGCCTCGACATCGACGAGCCCGAGGACTGGGCGACCGCCGAGCGCCTGCTCACGGGAGCCACCGCTCGATGACGCGACCGATTGCCGGACCGCGCCTGCTCTGGAGCATCCCGAACGGCAGCACCGCCGGCAACATCCTGCGCAGCGGCGTGCTGCCGCGTCTCCTCGATCGTGTCGGCGACGCATCCGTCGTGTTGATGTCGCCGCTCGTCGCCGATCCGGCGTTCACGAGCGAGTTCGCCCATCCCCGCGTCGCGTTTGAGCTGTTGCCGCCGCACGTGCCCGCCGGGCTGGAGGCGCGGCTGCTCGGCATCATTCAGGCGCGGTATCTCGAGGCGCGTACCACCGAGACGGTACGCATCAAACTGGCCGCCGGTCATGTCGGCACCCGGCTGCGGTATCGCCGCTTGAAGGCGATTGCCGGCCGGATGATTGCGCCACACGGCGAGAGCGGACGCTGGTACGACTGGGCCGATCGGTTTGTTGCCGATCCGGCCGTGGCGGACATCTTCAACCGGTATCGTCCCACACTGGTCGCGGTCGCGACACCGGGACTGGTCTTCGCGGAAATTCCACTGCTGCGGGTGGCGCGGCGGTGCGGCGTGCGAACGATGGCGCTGGATCTGAGCTGGGACAGTTTGACGAACAAGCTCCTGCCCATTCGCCGAGTGGACCGCTTGATCGTCTGGAATTCGACGATGCGGCGCGAGGCCCACGAGCTGCATGGCTACAGCCTCGAGGACGTCGACATCGCCGGACCGCCGCAGTTCGACGGCTATTTCAACGGCGCGCCACGATCGACGCGCACCGCCTTCTGCCGCCGTGTCGGCCTCGATCCGGCACGGCGCATCGTGACGCTCACCACCATTCCGGCCGAAGCGTACCCGCGCCACGACGTCGTCATCGATTCGCTGCTCGAGGCGATTCGGTCCGGCGCGATGGGGCAGCCATGCGACCTGCTCGTGCGTGTGCATCCACGTGACGACGTGCGGAAGTACGAGCGATACGCCGGGACGCCGCATCTGGCGATTGAGAAGCCGTTCCGCGACACCGCGAGGGCGGGCGATGGCCACAGCGTCGACGTGACGCTCGAGAACACGCGGCACCTCGCCGACACCATGCATCACAGCGACGTCGTCCTGAACGTGGCGTCGACGATTGCCATCGAGGCGTCGATTTTCGACACGCCCGTTGTCAACATCGCGTTCGATCAGGACGATGCGGAGGCGCGGCCGTTCCTGACGTCGCCGCTCCGGTACTATTCGTACACACACTACCAGCAGATCGTGCGCGCGGGCGCGGTGCGGATCGCGAGGTCGGCCGGCGAAATGATCGATCTGGTGAACGGGTACCTCGCCGATCCGTCGCGCGACGCCGAGGGCCGCCGCCGCGTCGTCGCCGAGCAGTGCGAGCTCACCGATGGCCGATCGGCGGAACGCCTGGCCGGCTTCATCGTCCGTGAGTTGACCGGACGGAGCGTCGACGCCGAAGCCGTGACGCCAGTTGGCGCCGCGAGCGGCATCCGCTGACGCATTCGAATCCCTGACACGTGGGGTCCGGCTTCCCGCCTTCGCTTCGCTTCGGCGAGGCACGCCGTAGCGCGAGCGGAGGCGGCAGCCGGATTGGAAGAAATCCGCCTGAAGGCGGACGCCACGGCCCTGAACCGGCGCTGCGACTAATCTGTGGCCACCGTCTTGCGCCCGCTGTCCGATCGCGTCGAGCCGACCGATCCGGAAGCGTACCTCGAGCTCCTGATGAACCTCACGCGGCGAGAGGTGAAGGGACGCTACAGTCAATCGCTGTTTGGATTCGGGTGGGCCGTCGCTCAGCCGCTGGCGACGATGGCGGTGTTTACGCTGGTGTTCTCGCGGCTGGGCAACATATCGGCCGATGGCGCGCCGTATCCGATCTTCGCGTATGCCGGGCTGGTCCCCTGGTTCTTCTTTCTCAACAGCGTCAACTCCGGCACCGCGAGCCTGGTTCAGTACCGCAACATCGTCACGAAAACGTACTTCCCGCGCGAAATCATTCCGCTGTCGCAGGTATGTTCGCGGCTGCTCGATTTCGGGGCGGCCGCCAGTCTATTCGCGGTGCTGATGGTGGCGTACGGCACGCGCGTGACGCCATGGGCGCTCATCATCCCCCTGGTGTTCGTGCTGCTCGTCGCGTTCACGACGGCGGTGACGCTGCTCACGTCGGCGGCGAATGTGTTTTACCGCGACGTCACGCCGGTGGTGCAGATCGCTCTGCAGCTCTGGCTGTATCTGACGCCGATTGCGTACCCGCTGGCGAAAGTGCCGGCTCGATGGCGTGGCTGGATCGCCGCCAACCCCCTGAGCGGCATCGTCGAAGGCTTCCGGTCGGCCGTCGTGTATGGCCGCGAGCCCGATTGGTCGCTGCTGGCGCTGTCTGGCGCGCTGACCTTGATTGCGCTTGTCGGCGCGTTCGCGTTGTTCAAAGGAGTCGACCGGTCCTTCGCTGATGTCATCTAGAGAACATCACGATCGAACGCAGAGGTCGCAAAGGACGCAAAGTAAGACGGGATTTCTTTGCGGCCTTCGCGGCCTTTGCGTTCCACGGCGACGTCAGTTAGTCGGACACGCTCCTCCTCCTTTCCTCCGTTGTGGATTGGACAGGATGTCAGCGTGACCGCGATCCGGCTCGATCATGTGTCGAAGCGCTATCGTGCGGGACGTTCCCGGACGGTGGTCGACGTGATCGCGTCGGCGGTGGAACGCCTGCGGGGCCGCGAGCGCGACGTCTACGGCACCGCGCGCCGCCAGATCCGCGCGACGGTCTTTGCGCTGAGCGACGTCAGCCTGGACGTGGCGCAAGGGACGGGCCTTGGCATCATCGGGCCGAATGGTGCCGGCAAGACCACGCTCCTGAAATTGATTTCGCGTGTGACGTGGCCGACGAGCGGACGCGTCCAGGTCGCCGGCCACGTGGTGTCGCTGATCGAGCTGGGCGCCGGGTTCCATCCCGAGCTCACCGGACGCGAAAACGTCTATCTCGGCGGCGGACTCTTCGGCCTGACGCGACGCGAAATCGACCGGCGATTCGAAGAAATCGTGCAGTTCGCGGAAGTCGAACCGCTGATCGACACGCCGATGAAGCGGTACTCGTCGGGACTGTACGCGCGCCTCGGCTTCAGCCTGGCCATTCACAGCTGTCCCGACATCGTGCTCGTCGACGAGGTGCTGGCGGTCGGCGATGCCGCGTTCAGGCGTCGCGCGCTCGAGCGCCTCCGGCAGCTCATCGCCGAGGGCAAGACGGTGCTTTTCATCTCGCACGATCTCTGGAACGTACGCCGATTGTGCGATCGCATCGTCTGGATGGACGAGGGCCGGGTTCGCGCATCTGGCGCCGCCGCGGAGATCGCCGACCGTTACATGGCGGAAGTGAACGTCCGTGCCATCGCCAACGAGCAGAACCTGTTGCAGAGCCATCGGGGCGGCACCGGCGAAATTCGATTCACGGATGTCGCAGTCGTCGATCGTCATGGACGGCCGATCGCCCTCGTAGATGAAGGCGCGGAGCTCGTGGTGCGCGCCCGTTATCAGGCGTCGAGCCAGGTCGCCTCGCCGATCTTTCAGGTTGCGATCGTTGACGTCGAGACTGGCCTGACCGTCGCAACCGCCACGTCATCATCGTCCGACAGCCCGGTCCTCGAGAGCACCGGCGCCGTGGACTGCATCTTCGAGTCGTTACCGCTGCGGCCGCGGCCCTATGTGCTCCGGATGACCATCACGGATGCGCATCAGCTCGTATCGTACGACGTCACGGCCGGGCCGCAGTTCGCCGTCACGGCAACGAACGGCACGACCGGCCAGTCGGGCGACGAGGGCGTCGTGTCGCTGCCGTATCGATTCGAGCATGCCGCGCGAGTCCTGTCCTGATGTGCGGGATTGCCGGATACGTGTCGACCACCGGCGCGGCCGTCGACGGGCAACCGGCATGGGACATGATCGCCACGCTGCGACACCGCGGTCCGGATGACGCCGGCGTGTCGGTAAACGGACCGGCGGCGCTCGCGGCTGCCCGCCTGAGCATCATCGACGTCGCCGGAGGGCATCAGCCGATCGCCGTCGATGGCGGCCGGATAACCGTTGTCCAGAACGGCGAGATTTACAACTACGTCGAGCTCCGTGACGAGCTCGTGCGCCGGGGCCGCACCTTCACCACATCGTCCGATACGGAGGTGATCGCCGCGCTCTACGCCGAGGTTGGCGAGGCGGCATTCGAACGGATGCGTGGCATGTTCGCGATCGCGATTTGGGACGCGCCGCAGAGGCGTCTCGTCCTGGCGCGCGACCGCGTCGGCAAGAAACCGCTCTATTACATGCACGCCGGCGATCAGTTCCTGTTCGCCTCCGAACCGAAAGCCATCCTGGCCGCATTGCCGCGGGCGCCGGTCGTGTCGACCGCCGCGTTACTCGAGTTTCTGACGTTCGGCTACGTGGCGAGTGATGGTGCGATTTTCACCGGCATGTCCCGGCTCCACCCGGGCACGACGCTGGTCGTCACGCCGCACCACGAGCCGCACGCTGTCCCGTACTGGACGTGGCCGCACGCGGGCGAGGTGGAGATCCCCGAGGCGGAGTACCTCGAACGGCTCGGTGCAGAGCTCGACGAGGCGGTGCGCATCCGGCTGCGGTCGGACGTGCCGCTCGGCGCCTTCCTCAGCGGCGGGCTCGACTCGGCGGCCGTGCTCGCGCTCATGGCGAAGCACTCGTCGCGCGCGGTGAAGACGTTTTCCATCGGCTTCGGCGATCCGGCGTACGACGAGCTGGCGATGGCTCGGGCGACGGCGCGAGCGTTCGGCGCAGACCATCACGAGTGGCAGGTTGCTCCCGACTGCGTGAAGGTCGCGGAAAAACTCGCGTCCTACTGCGATGAACCGTTTGCCGATCCCTCCGCGATTCCGACCTTCTTCGTTGCCGAGCTGGCGCGACGGCATGTGACCGTGTGTCTGACCGGCGATGGCGGCGACGAGGTGTTTGCCGGCTATGTGCCATATGCGCAGGCGCTCGGCCGGTCGACGACGGCGTTCAGCCGCGGGGTGCGTGCGCTCGTCGGGCTCGGCGCGCGATGGATGCCGGTGCACGCGCGGGGCAAAGGCCGCCTCACGACCCTCGCGCTCGGACCCGAAGCGTGGTTCGTCTGGCGGCGGACGGTCTTCCCCGACTACCTCTTGCGCCGGATCGTGATGCCGGATGTGATGGCGCCGGCTCGCGCGACGCCG
>QHWF01000690.1 GCA_003222455.1 Acidobacteriota bacterium | reverse complement strand
GTGATCCGCTCGTCTACTATGCGGGCGCGGCGTCCGGCGGCATCTGGAAGACCAGCGACGGCGGGCAGGAGTGGGTTCCCGTTTTCGATGATCAGCCGGTCTCCGCGATCGGTGCGCTCGCTGTTGCGCCCTCCGATCCCAATGTCGTCTGGGCCGGAACCGGCGAGGCGTTCATCGGCTGGAGCACCAACATCTCGCTCGGTATGGGCGCGTACAAGTCAACGGACGGCGGCAAGACTTGGGCGCAGGTGGGCCTGGAGCAGACCGGGCGGATCGGCCGGCTCGTCGTGGATCCGACCAACGCGAACGTGGCGCTCGCCTGTGCGCTCGGCCACGCGTACGGCCCCCAGCCGGAGCGCGGCGTGTTCCGCACGACCGATGGCGGCAAGAGCTGGGACCGCGTGCTGTTCGTCGATGCGAACACCGGCTGCTCCGACATCGCCATGAACCCGAAGAACCCGCGCATCCTTCTCGCGGGGATGTGGCAGGTCGAGGTGCATGCGTGGGGGTACGACAGCGGAGGCCCTGGCAGCGGGCTGTTCCTTTCGCGGGACGGCGGCACGACGTGGAAGCGGGTCACCAGTGGCATGCCGAAACAGGAAGTCGGCGTGGGTAGAGTCGGCGTCGCCATTGCGCCGTCGAATCCCAACCGCATGTATGCGCTGATTGAGACGGGTGACGGTATCCCCTGGAACGGGAAGGCAACCGAACGCGGGCAGATCTGGCGGTCGGAGAACGGCGGCGAGACGTGGCGCATGATCAACCCCGACTGGTCGGCGATGGAGCGCACTCACTACTACACGCGAATCGCGGTCGCGCCGGACAACGAGAACGAGACGTATTATCCGACCGGAAAATTCAGCAAGTCGATCGATGGCGGCCTGACTCTGGTGCCGCAAACGCGATGGTTCGACGCGCCGGCGACCGACCACCACGACGTCTGGATCGATCCGATCAACGCCAACCGGATGATCGTCGGAAGCGATCAGGGGGTGTCGATCACGCTCACCCGCGGGGCGCCAAATAGCTGGTACCGCGTCCGCCTGCCGATCGCGCAGATGTACCACGTGACGGTGGACAATCAGATTCCGTACAAGGTCTACGGCAATCGGGAAGACGGGCCTGGATACATCGGCACGAGCAACAGCCGGCGGAGCGCATCCGCGGAGAGCCCCATGATCGGGGGGACCGGCAGCAGCGGCGATCCGCGCATCACCCGGAATTACTGGCACACGATCAGCAACGGCGAGAACGGGTGGGCGACGGTCGATCCGGTCAACCCGGATGTCGTGTGGACGACCGGATCCGGCGCCGGCAGCGTCGGCGGGATGGTGCAGCGGTACGTGGAGAGCCGGCGGCAGTGGCGAACCGTGGAGGTGTGGCCGGATCATGTGGCGGGTCCTCCGAGAGACCTGAAGTACCGCTTCAACTGGATCATGCCGATCGCGATCTCACCGTTCGATCACAACAAGGTCTACGTCGGCAGCCAGCACGTTCACCAGACGACCGACGGCGGCCAGAGCTGGCAGGTCATCAGCCCCGACCTGACGCTGAACGACAAGAATCGACAGGGACCCTCGGGCGGCCTCACCGGCGACGACAGCGGCGCCGGGTACGAAGCGATTGTCTTTCTCGCCGAATCGCCGCGGGAGCGGGGCCTGATCTGGGCGGGCACCAATGACGGTCAGGTGCAGATGACGCGCGACGGCGGGAAGACCTGGGCGAACCTGTCGAAGAACCTCAACACGCTCCCGTTGTGGGGCTGGGTCGGCAGCATCGAACCGTCCCATTACGACGCGGCGACGGCCTACCTCACGGTCGATTTCCACCACGCGAACAATCGCGATCCGTATGTGTACAAGACGAACGACTACGGCAAGACGTGGAAGGCGATCACCAACGGGATTCCACACAGCATGCTGAGCTGGGCACACTGCATCAAGGAAGATCCGGTTCGCCGCGGCCTCCTGTACCTCGGGACTGAGAATGCGATGTACGTGTCGTTCGACGATGGGGAGAACTGGCAGCCGCTGCAGATGAATCTGCCGCACGCGCCGGTGTACGGCATTCAGGTGCAGGAACGCTTTCACGACCTGGTCATCGCCACCTACGGGCGCGGCTTCTGGATTCTCGACGACCTGACCCCGCTCCAGCAGCTCACGCCACAGGTGATTCAAGAGCCGGTGCATCTGTTCCCGCGCTGCCGGCGTATCGGTTCCGGCAGATCACGAACGATTCGGTCATTCGCGAAGACGAAGTGGCGGCGGGCAATGACCCGCCTTACGGCGCGGGCATCAACTACTACTTGAAGACCGCGCCGGCGGGAAACGTGACGATTACGATCCTCGATCAGAAGGGGCAGGTGGTGCGAACGCTCCCCGGCACCAACGCCGTTGGTATCAACCGCATCCACTGGAATCTGCGTTACGAGAGAAGCAAGGACATCCGCCTGCGCACCAGCCCCCAGTACGCCCCCGACATGCGAGTGGGCCCTGAGGGTTGGCGGCCGGCCCCCGACGGCGGCCGGCTGTCGATTCTCGCGCCGCCTGGAAACTACACCGTCAAGCTGACTGCCGGTGGACGGCCGTTCACGCAACCGCTGACGGTCATCAAGGACCCGTATTCGGAAGGGACCGAGGCTGAGATCCAGGCGCAGGTGACGACGCTCTTTGAGCTGAAGCGCGATATGGACCGCGCCGCCGACATCGTGAATGGCA
>QHWF01000165.1 GCA_003222455.1 Acidobacteriota bacterium | reverse complement strand
TGAGCAACCAGTGCAGCCGGATGGATGTTTGTAAACCGCGTTGATTGTCAGCCGAACGCCGCAAACGAGCCGCGCGCCGCGGTGACATGATTGCACAGGACGGCAGGCGCGTCGGCTCCATTTGCCTGTTGGGCGGCCTCTTTCAATGACCATTTTCCCCTCTAATCCACTGAATGCGGCTGATTTTAAATGGGCAGCTCATGTGCGACGAGTAGTCCTCGCGCGACTGGAACCGTCCGGCCGCGAGTCGCTGCTGCCGCGCAGTTCCCGACGACCGGCGCGCTTCACCGCCGCCTTCGAGCGTCAGCCAGCGTGCGGCGACGAATGCGAAATCCGATCGGCCCAACAGCTCGCGTCCATCACCCGCATCGAGCTCGGCGCCGTCGCGGCTTGTTGAACGCGTTGTCGGTCGCCGCGACCCGTTGCGTGGCAACAAAGCGTGAGGACCGCAGATAGCGCCAGGTCGCAACGGCAATGGCTGCCTGATTGTCTCCATCGCGCAGATTGCCGGCGCCCGAGCGCATCGGGGCGGCGCTCGAGGCGCGAACGCCCGCCCGTGAACGCGACCTGCATCCACTGTCGTGCACCTGCTGGACGGTGTGTAAGAGGAACGGCGTGGCCACGCCCTCGAAGGTGAAGTTCATCTGCGCGAGACCCGCCCCGCGGATCGCAAATTCGCTTCGAAGATCGTCGCTGGCGGCCACCGACGGCAGCATCTGCACGGCGCGGAGCGGATCGTTGGTGATCAACCCGCGGAGCTGCTGCAATTCGACGCCGCCGAGCGTCTGCTCCGCCGCAACCGCCGGTTCACGCCGCGTCGGAATCGTGGCGCGAACATCGACGGTTTCGGAGTACGTGCCGGTGCCCTCGGCGAGCGCGATCGTGATGTCGACGCGCTGTTGCGCCACGACGGTCACGGTACGCTTCACCAGAATGAAATCAACGGCCGAGACATACACCCGACCTCCCCGACCCACCCGACCTCCCGACTTCCCCCACCCACCCGACTTCCCCGACCCACGCAGCCTGCCTATCGCGTTCGAGTGTGGTCCACGACGACCGCGCCGCCTTTCATCACCCACCGCACCTTCTGGATCAGCACGTTCACATCGGTCAGCGGATCGCCGTCCACGGCGACAATGTCCGCCAGATAACCGGCGGCGATGGCGCCGAGCTCGTGCTCGCGATCGAGCAGCGCTGCGGGAATCGTCGTCGCCGCGGCGAGCGCCTGCGCGGGCGTCATGCCGGCCTTGACGAACCAGCTGAGCTCGCGTGTGTTCTGACCGAACATGCTGAACACCGCGTCGGAACCCATCGCGATCTTCACCCCCGCCTTGACGGCGCGGCGCGCCGATTCGAGATTCTTTTCGATGTAGGCCTGAAGCGCTGGAATGGCCTCGGGCGCGAAGCCGTACTCGTCTTTCGCGTCGACGTAGTAGCGATTGTGATCGATGGTCGGCACCCAGACGGTTCCCCGCTTCACCATGTCAGCCAGCGTGTCATCGTCGAGATCGATGCCGTGTTCAACGGAATCGGCACCCGCGCGCACGGCGTCCTTCACCCCTGACGGCCCGTAGGAATGAATCGCCACGCGATGATTTCGCGCGTGGGCGGCGTCGACGGCGGCCTTCATCTCGTCGAAGGTGACCGTCTGGGTCGTCTCGACGCTTTGAAAGCTGCCGCGCGAACCGAAAATTTTCACCCAGTCGGAGCCGGCTGCGATGCGGGCTTCGGCCTGCTGCCGGAACAGGTCGGGATTCGGCCCGCCGCCACGCCCGGCCGAGAGCCCCTGGCCGGCCACGAACATCCGCGGGCCAACCATCCGGCCCATGTTGATCAGATCGCGCATCGCATAGTCGATCTCGTTCGACGCTCCGAGATCGCGCACCGTGGTGACACCCGCTTCCAGTGTCCGCCGTGCGTTGTCGGCGGCGAGCACCGTGGTGACGCCGGCGGGTCTGCGCGGTTGACCGAGCGGCCGTCCGCCGGAGGCCGGATCCCAGAAGTACGTCATATGCGTGTGCGCGTCGATCATCCCCGGAATCACCGTGTAGCGACTCAGATCGATGACCTCGGCGCCTGCGGGCGCCGGTGCGCTGCCGACCGATGTGATTCGATCGTTGTCGATGACGATCACCGCGTTCGGGATGACCCGGCCGAACCCGTCAACCAGCCTGCCGGCTTTGATCGTCGTCGTGGCGCCCGCGGCTGGCGAAGACAATGCGCTCATCACAACAGCCATCACGCAGGCCGTGATGCCCGCGTGCACGATTCGCCACATGATGATCTCTCCTGCTCCAACCGTGTCATGACGCGCGTGAGGGCCAGACTACCAGTAACTGAAGGCGCGGACCAAACTGCCGCACAAGGTAACGAAGCTTCGCCTCAAACCGCCGAGTAAAACGCGGTCTCGGCCGGAGCGGCGAAGCTTCGTTACTAGGCGGCCGCGGAGCGGCCGCAGACTAAGACAGCTTCTAAAGCCGAACACTTGTCTCAATCGCAGGGACATCGGCTTTAGAAGATGTCTACTGACCGATCTCCTCGCGATACCGCGCTCCTGCCTCTTCGAACTGCTCCGCGATATCCTGAGCGAGCGGGTGGGGCGACAGCACCCGCGCAAGCGGGCCAAAGCTGAGAATCCAGCTCTTGAGCGCCCGATCGATGCACACGTCGAGCGTCATGACGAGCCCGCCTGACTGGTTGTCCTGAACCTGCTGCGACGGGTGCCACTCGCGCGATCGGACGTAATCGGCGACCGTGGATCGAAACTCGATCGCCACGCGCTCAGGCGGTCCGGAGTGCACGCCGAGAGAATGCGGAAAGGCAATATCGGGCAGTTCTTCGATCGGCGTGAACCGCTCCTGCAGGAGCGACAGGCTCTCGATGCGCTCGACGGCGAACGTCCGCACCTGACCGTATTCCGGCACGTAGGCCAGCAGATAGAGTGCGCCCTGCGCGTGTGCGAGCCGGTAGGGATGAACGAGATAGGTTTTCTGACGCTCGCTGGCCTTCGAGTAGTACGCGATCGTCACCTGGCGGTAGCTCAGGATCGCATCGAGCGCGCGTGCGATCACGTGCTGGTGCTGCCGCGGCACGTGATTGGCCGCGATCCCGGGAATTCGCCGCCCCAGCGGGTCGGGTTTGGTGGCGATGACGCGCGGCAGTTGATCGAGGAACTGCCGCATGTGCGGCGTCAGCCCGCTGGACAGCTTCTCGAACGCACTCTCAACGTCGTCGCGGAAGGCAGTTCCAGACAGCGATTCGACGAGGGTGCGGCTGAAATAGAGCGCGCAGAGCTCGGACACCGTGAGGCCGGCGGTGAGTCCCTTCAGTGCCTGGCCGTTGACGCGCCACCGCGTCTTGCCATCGTCGGCGGTGCGGTCGTCGTAGAGCGGAAATCCGGCTTCCTCGAGCGCCTGCAGGTCGCGCCGGATCGTCCGCGTGGTCACGTTGCACAGCGACGCGAGCTCGTCGATGGTGACCCCGCCGCCACGCGCACGCTCCATCTCGCGCAGGATCGTCCATTGACGGATGACCTCGGCGTTGCGGGGCACGGCGGAATTGTAGCAATTGAACGAGCGAAGGGGGGACGAGCGCGAGTCGCGCCGATCGAGAGGAGAGGAGCGGACATCAGCCACGACGATCAACGCAGAACTCGCGGAACCCGCAGAGCAAACGTTCTGTTCTGCGAGTTCTGCGATTTCTGCGTTGAATGTCGTGACGTGTGACGGCGGTTAGTCGGACACGCTCCTAGTCGAGCGAAATGCGCCGCAGCAGGTTGAAATCCGACAGCATCTTGCCTGCGCCGAGCACAACCGACGACAGCGGATCCTCGGCGAGCTGTACCGGCAGTCCGGTCTCGTCACGCAGCCGCTTGTCGAGGTTCTTCAGCAGCGAACCGCCGCCAGTCAGGATGATGCCGCGATCGAAGATGTCGGCCGACAGTTCCGGCGGAATGCGCTCCAGCGCGTCGTGCACGGCCTGGACGATGGACCGGACCGGATCGGCCATCGCGCGGCGGATTTCCTCGTCGTCCATCGTGACGGTCTTCGGCTTGCCCTCGGTCATGTGCCGGCCCTTGACCTCGATGGTCAACCGCCCCTCGATCGGATACGCGGACCCGACCTCGATTTTGATCCGTTCGGCGGTCCGTTCGCCAATCAGCAGGTTGTGGACCTTGCGTGCGTGCAGAATAATGGCCTCGTCCAGCTCGTTGCCGGCAATGCGCACCGACTTGCCGTAGACGACGCCGGCCAGGGAGATGACCGCGATGTCGGTCGTGCCGCCGCCGATGTCGACCACCATGTTGCCCGACGCCTCGGTGATGGGCATGCCCGCGCCGATCGCCGCCGCCATGGCTTCTTCAATCAGGTGGACTTCGCTGGCCTTGGCTCGCATCGCGCTGTCTTTCACCGCGCGGCGCTCAACCTGGGTAATCTCCGACGGCACCCCAATCACGACGCGCGGGCGGAGCCACCCGCTGCGCCGGTGCGCTTTGCGAATGAAGTGCGCCAGCATTTTTTCGGCGGCCTCGAAGTCGGCGATGACGCCGTCTTTCATCGGCTTGATGGCCACGATGTTGCCCGGCGTCCGCCCGAGCATTTCCTTGGCATCAGTACCCACGGCTTCGATGCGGCCATTGGTTTTGTTAATCGCGACGATCGACGGCTCGCTGACGACGATACCTTTGCCGCGCGCGAATACGCAGGTGTTGGCCGTCCCGAGGTCGATGGCGAGGTCGTGGGAGAAGCGGGAGAGCAGGGACAATCGGAACTCCTAACTAACAGAAAGGTATTCGACTCGATCAGAGGCACAAGCCCTGAGGCAAGGCTGATGCCGCGCGGACCGTGCAGAAATTCGTAGAAACGCTCCAAAAAAATCCACGTTTGCGTAAGCACGTCCGCTGCGGCCGCTTACAAAATCGTCGACCGATTACAAAAACGAAACCGCGCCGGTCCCAGCCCAGCTTGAAGACGGACGCACCGGTGGCGTCCGGACCATAATCCGGCCATGGTGCTTCGCGTGACTTGCCTTGGTGTTGCGTGCTGTTTGCTATTCGGCGTGAACGCGTTTCCGGACGAACCAGTATTGCCTGACGTGCTCGTCACACGGCAGCTTGCCGCACGCGCTCATCTCGCGGTCGGAGACGTCGTGGCGTTCACGACGGATCAGGGAGGCGCACCGGCCACACGGTTTCGCGTGGCCGGCATCTACGAGCCAACACCGGATCCGATGCGGTTCACCGCGCAACGGATGGAAGCACGGATGCACCTGCCGGATCTGACCAGGATGACGATGGATTCGACGGATCCCGCTTCGGCGGAATCCGTCGACGCCATCAATCTCCGGCTCGTCGATCCGGCGGCGGCGCAGGCGTTCCAGCTGGATGTGAGGACCCGGGTACCGGGGATTACCGCCTATCCGACCGCGCGCAGCCCCGACCGTGATCCATTCGCGGTGCTGGACCGCTTTCATGTGGCGATCTCAATCGTCACGGTGCTCGGGGGCACGGCTTTCCTGCTGGCGCTGATGATCATCCGGGCCGAGGAGCGTCGAGAGATCATCGGCCTGCTCCGGCTCGTCGGCATCTCGCGGCGATCGCTGCTGGCTGCGGTGCTCCTCGAAGGGTTGTTCATCGCCGCGATCGGCGCGGTGTTCGGCATCGTTCTCGCGCTCGCGGGCCAGGGCATCGTCAATCGGATTTTTCAGGCGCGGTACGACACCGCGCTCGTGTTCGTGAGGGTCACACCATCCATCGCGCTGCGGTCGATCGTCTTCGCCGTGCCGCTCGGCGTCGCCGCCGGCCTCGCCGCGTCGTGGACCGTTCTCGGCCGCGACGTTCTCTCGCTGTTCCGTCGATGACCTCGTTCGCGCTCGCGTGGCGCACCGCGACGTGTTATCGGGCGCGCAGTGCGTTGGCGACCGCGGGGGTCGCCATTATCGGCGCGCTGCTGTTCGACATGCTGCTGCTGTCGCGCGGCCTCGTCGATTCGTTCGCCGATCTGCTCAACACCAGCGGCTTCGACGTTCGAGTGGTTGCGCACGAAGGGCTGCCGGTTCTGCGAGGCCCAATCCATGGCGGCGGGCGGCTCGCCGCGGATCTGCGCCTGCTGCCGGAAGTGGAGGATGTGACGCTGGTCCGCATCGAAGACGCCGTCATTCCCGGCCCGGCAGACGACCTGAAGAACGTGACCGTCATCGGCACGACCGAACAGGGGCCGCGCAGCGCCTGGACGCTGTTGCAAGGCGCGGATCTGCCGCGATCCGGCACGACACCGGATCGCTGTCCGTTGATCGTCACCCGCCATCTCGCGGACGTACGCGGCCTCGATCCTGGAGCGACGCTGAACATCCGCATCGCGGTGCCGGGCACGGCGTCCGCCCTCCCCCAGATCGCCTGCCGCGTTGTCGGGATCGCCGATTTCGCGTTTGCGACGGCCAACGAATACGCGGTCGCGACC
Organism: Acidobacteriota bacterium; assembly: GCA_003222455.1. Taxonomy (GTDB): domain Bacteria; phylum Acidobacteriota; class Vicinamibacteria; order Vicinamibacterales; family CAVVIG01; genus QHWF01. The sequence goes on along the minus strand of QHWF01000165.1, from coordinate 6,019 downwards.
ACGATGAGCGCACTCGAGGCGGCCGATACCACGCGCGGCCCGGACGAGGCCGATCTCGTGCTGGTGCGGTCGCGTTCGAGCGCGGGCGGGAGCGCGGCGGCACGCGCCATCGTTCGCGTCCGTCCCGACCTTCACGCCTATTCGAACGAGGAGGTGGTGTCGCAGTTCAATCAGAACGGCTTTGCGTACTTCCGGCAGGTTTCGGTGGTGCTTTCGTCCGTGACGCTGGTGTTTGCGTTCCTGCTCGTCGGCACACTGCTGACCGTCGCCACCAACCAGCGGCTCGGCGAGATCGCCGCGCTTCGTGCGCTCGGCATAAGCCGCTTCCGCATCGCGGCCATGCTGCTGTGGGAATCCGCGCTGCTGGTCGGGGCCGGCGGCCTGCTCGCGCTTCCGCTCGGTGGCGTGCTCGCATGGCGGCTGGATCGACTGCTGCGGCAGATGCCCGGTCTGCCCGAGCGGCTGCACTTCTTCGTCTTCAATTCGAGCGCCATCGTCGAACACATGGTGTTGCTGGCGGCCACTGCGATTGTCGCCGCCTGCTATCCGATCTGGCTGGCGGCCCGGCTGCCGATCGCCGAAACGCTCAGACGCGAGGTGATCGGGTGACGCACGCGGTGGTCGAAGCACAAGGCGTGAGCCGCGTGTTTCCCATGCCGGCCGGCGCCGTCACCGCGCTGCGCAACGTGTCGCTGCACGTCGATCGCGGCGACTACGTGGCCATCACCGGGCCGTCGGGCTGTGGCAAATCGACACTCCTGCACCTGATTGGCTGCGTCGATTCGCCCTCGTCCGGCTCGATCAGTTTCGAAAACCGTGATGTCGCGACGCTGAGGGAATCGGAGCGCAGCCGGATCCGCCTGACGCGCATCGGCTTCGTCTTTCAGCGCTTTTTCCTGCTGCCGATGCTCACTGCGGCCGAGAACATCGAGCTCCCGCAGGCGGAAGCAGGCGTGCCGGCGACCGAGCGGCGACAGCGGACCCGCGAGTTGCTCGAGTACGTCGATCTGGCCGATCGCGCGGGCCACCTGCCGTCTCAGCTCTCCGGCGGCGAAATGCAGCGGGTGGCGATTGCGCGCGCACTCGCGAACCGGCCGGCGCTGCTCGTCGCCGACGAGCCCACCGGAGAGCTCGACGACACGACCGGCAATCACGTGGCCGACCTGTTCGATCGCGTCCATGCCGACGGCACGGCGATCCTCGTCGTCACGCACAATTCGGCTCTCGCCGCCCGCGCGTCGCGGCGGCTCGCGATGAAGAGCGGCAGCCTCATGCCATGATCTTCCGTGTTGTGCTGCGCTCGCTCGCCACGCGCCCGCTGAGGACCGCCGTGCTCGCGGCGGGCTTCGGCCTGGCGATTGCGGTGATGGCCGAGCTCCTCGGCGTCGGCGAAGTGATCCTGGAACAGGCACACTCGCCCGCCTTGCGAGGCGGCGGCGACATCGTCATCGGCGGGACGTTTGGATCGGTCGACAACGCACGCTTCATCCTGTCCAACGTGATGGGCTCAGAACCCTTACGCAGCCGCGTCGCCGCCGCCTCACCTTCGCGGCGCGGAAACCTTTATCTGATCACGTCCCACGATCGGGTGCCGGTCACGGTGCGTGCAGGAATCCCGACGCTTGAAAAAGCGGTCGGCGATCCGGAAGTCGCAGGCATGCGCGCGTGGGTCGATGCGCCCGGCGATACGAGATGGTCGGCGCCGGACCAGTCCGACATCCTGCGCGCGATGGATCGCTTCCATCCAGTTCCGCCTCCGCCTCCCGTGGCGTCCGGCTTCAACCGGACGCCCGCCGCACCGGTAGTGTCCGGCTTTAGCCGGACCTTCGACGGCTTCAGCCGGAACTCCTGGGCCGAATGGCTCTACTTCAACGGACGATCGCCTGATGGACAGGTGCGATTCTATCTGACGTTTCTCACCGGATCTCCGGATGCCAATCGGAGGCGGCCGGCGCTGGTCCGCCTGCAGCTCGATCGCGCAGGCCGATCGACGAACTACTCTGCAAGCGACACGATCGATGACGGAGCGTTGCTCCAGCACGCGCCGGATCTCGAGATCGGAGGCAACCGCGTTCAGCTCGAGGGCTCGCGGTATCACGTGACGCTCGCGCTGTCGCGTGAGAGGAGCGGTCGTGCCGCGCCATCCAGAACTGCCGACGTGCGCGGCGAAATCATGCTCGACGCGCCGCGCGGACGCTCGCTGCCTCCCGCCGCCATTCAGGGAGCACACGGATGGGTGTCGGGCTACGTCGCGCCCGTGCTATCGGGCGCCGTTCACGGATCAGTGACCGTCGACGGCGAACGGGTCGCGTTCGACGGCCTGGTCGGGTACCACGATCACAACTGGGGATTCTGGGAAGGGGTCCGCTGGCAGTGGGGCCAGGTCGCGCACGGCGACATGTCGATTCTTTTCGGCCGCGTGTTCCCGCCGCCGTCCGTCGCCGACCCCGATCGGGTGCCCGGCTTCCTCGGCGTGCTCGGTCCGGAGGGACCGATCGCCTTCTCGACCAGCGTCGACATCCAGGAACAGGGTGACCCGGCCGCGCCGCGGACAATCACCATTCGGGCGACCGGTGAGCAGCTGGACGTGCGCCTCGCGTTGTCTGTGGAGGAATCGGTCCGTACCCGGATGACGTTGACGCAGTCGTCGACTGGAACAGCGATGGATTTTCTGCAGCTCGGAGGTGTGTATCAGGTGAGCGGCGATGCCGCCGGGCGTGACATCACGTTTACGGCACGCGGATCGGCGGAAACGTTCAGGCCGGGCGCGCCCTAATCGCCCCTTCTCGGCCGCAAGTTCGACGCCATGATCTTCTTGCGCAGTCGAATGCTCGACGGCGTCACCTCGACGAGCTCATCGTCGTTGATGAACTCGATGGCCTGTTCGAGTCCGAGCCGGCGCGGAGGAATCAGGCGGATCGCTTCGTCGGCGCTGGACGCGCGCATGTTCGTCTGCTTCTTTTCCTTGGTCACGTTCACGTCCATGTCGCTCGGACGCGCGTTCTCGCCGATGATCATCCCTTCGTAGACCGTCGTCGCCGGGTCGATGAAGATCTCGCCGCGCTCCTGCAGGTTGAAAATCGCGTACGAGGTGGCCACGCCGGCCCGGTCGGCCACGAGCGCGCCGTTGGCCCGCGCCGGGATCGCGCCGTGCCACGGTTCCCAGCTCGCAAAAATATGGTTCATGATTCCGGTGCCCTTCGTGTCGGTCATGAACTGAGAACGGAACCCGATCAAGCCACGCGCCGGAATCCTGAATTCGAGCCGCACGCGACCGCTGCCGTTGTTCACCATCTTCGTCATCATGCCCTTGCGCTCGCCGACCTGCGCGATCACCACGCCCTGATGGTCCTCCGGCACGTCGATCACGAGCTCTTCCACCGGCTCGACGATCCCTCCGTTCATGTGTTTTGTGACGATGTCGGGCCGCGAGACCTGGATCTCGAACCCCTCGCGGCGCATCATCTCGATCAGGATCGACAACTGCAGCTCGCCGCGGCCGACGACGTTCACCTGCTCGGGCGAGTCGGTCGGCTCGAGGCGAATCGACACGTTGCCGAGCAACTCGCGATCCAGGCGGTCGCGGAGCTGGCGCGACGTGACGTATTGCCCGTCGCGTCCGGCCATCGGCGACGTGTTGACGCCGAAGATCATCGAGACCGTCGGCTCGTCGATCGCGACCGGCGGAATCGGGAAGCGATGCTCGACGTCGGTGATCGTCTCGCCGATCGTGATTTCCGCGATGCCCGCGAGGCACACGATATCGCCGGCTGACGCCTCCTGGATGTCGATGCGCTTCAACCCTTCGAAGGCGTACAACTTGGTCACCTTCGTTTCGTGGACTGCCGTATCGAGCTTGCAGACGGCCACCGCATCGCCGATTTTCACTCTGCCGTTGAAGATGCGGCCGATCGCAATCCGGCCGAGATAGTCGCTCGAATCCAGGTTCGCGACGAGCAGCTGGAGCGGCGCCGCGGGATTCCCGCGCGGCGGCGGAACGTGCCGCACGATCGCCTCGAACAGCGGACGCAGATCCTCGCCGGCGATCCACGGATCGAGGCTGGCCGTTCCCGTCTTCGCGTTCGTGTACAACACCGGAAACTCGAGCTGATCTTCGTTGGCGTCGAGATCGATGAACAGATCGTAGATCTCGTTCAGGACCTCCTGCGGGCGCGCATCCGGCCGGTCGATCTTGTTGATGACGACGATGGGCGGCAGGCGCCGCTCGAGCGCTTTTCGCAGAACGAAGCGCGTCTGCGGAAGCGGTCCTTCCGACGCGTCGACGAGCAGCATCACGCCGTCGACCATCGACAGCGTGCGCTCCACCTCGCCGCCAAAGTCGGCATGCCCGGGCGTGTCGACGATGTTGATCAGGAGATCCTTGTAGTGAACGGCCGTGTTCTTGGCGAGGATGGTGATGCCGCGCTCGCGCTCGAGCTCGTTGCTGTCCATTGCGCGCTCGGCCACGCGTTCGTTCGCACGAAAGACGCCGCTCTGATGCAGCATCCCGTCCACGAGCGTCGTCTTGCCGTGGTCGACGTGCGCAATGATGGCGACGTTGCGCCGGAGCGGGTTCGCGACCGGGGACATCCCCTCACTCTATCGCACCCGGAAGTGATCTACCCACAATCGCGCAGCCTTCAGCCTCAGCTACCTCGGTGAGAAATCACGTAGCGCAGCCCTTCAGGGCGTGTGAAAAACTGACCCGTGGCGTCCGCCTTTAGGCGGATTTCTCACAATCCGGCTGAAGCCGGACGCCACGTGCGAGTGATTTTTTCACACGCTCTTCAGGACTGCCCGACGGCCGCGATACAGGCCTCAAGGCCTGCGCTACGAGAGGCCGTCGAACAATTTGTCACAGGCCCTGAAGCTACAAGGGCCGCCGATCGGTTCTTTAATTGAGGCCGGCCCGACAATTAAGACGGCCCCGACGGCCGGGATGGGCGTGACCAGCCTCCGCTGGTGATCCGCCGCCTAGCGCAGCCGCGCGAGCAGGTCGCGCGCCCGGCCGCCGAACTGCTCGTCGGACGACACTTTCTCCGCATACTGTCGCGCGTCGTCCTTGCGCGAGAGGTTGTAGTACGCCACCGCAAGGTTGAACCACGACGTCGCCATCATCCGCCGCCCGGTCGCGATCTGCTGCTCCCGTTTCGCGATCTGTCGTTCCCGTCGTGCAAGTCGATCGGTCGACGTCCGGAACGTCGCGATTTCTGCCGTCAGATTACGCTCGGCCTGTTGCAGGCAGCGGTCGGTCTCGACCAGGACGTCGGCCGTGCGCGGCCAGGCGCCCTGTTCCCCGAGGACGATGCCGAGGTAGTAGCCGGTCTCGCAGTCGAGCGGATTGCGCTGCCACGATTCTTCGAACTTCGCGCGGGAAACGTCGATCTGCCTCAGGCGGTACGCCACGATCCCGGCGAGCTTCGGCACGTCGGCGTTGACCAGCAGCTTCGCCGCGAGCTCGATGTCGGACCATGCCTCTTCGTTGCGTCCGAGCTGCGCCTCGTTCAGGGCGCGCCAGTAGCGCGCGTCGCCGATCAGCCAGCGGCCGAGCGCCAGCAGTTGATCGATGGTCCTGAGCGCATCCTCGTGACGTCCGGCGTACGTCAACGCGCGAGCTTTTCCCAGCCGGGCGTCGGCGAAATTCGGCGCCAGGGCGAGCGTCCGATCGAAGAAGTCGACGGCAGGATCGAATTCCTCGATCGCGATGTAATCGTTGGCCAGTGAATTGGTGACCGCGGGCCAGCGCGGGCGCCAGGCGTACGCGCGCTGCAGGCGATCCATTGCGTCGTCGATATGGCCGCCAAAGGCGGCATTCATCGCCAGGAAGTAGTTGATTTCCAGGAAGCGCGGATCGCCGTCGAGCAAGTGCTCCAGGGTCGTGCTGCCGCCTCCGGCGCCGCACGTCGCGGCTTTGAACGCGATCAACGCGGTCTCGCGCCAGACCGGCAGCTGTTTGCGCCATTCCTCCACCGCGCGCTCCGCGATCGGGACGTACGCGCAATTGAAACCGAGCCAGAGG
>QHWF01000682.1 GCA_003222455.1 Acidobacteriota bacterium | reverse complement strand
CGTGTAGATGAACGTCACCGGCTCGCCGGGCGTGACGGTGTTGATGCCGGCGATCTGCCATCCGCCGATCAGGATGTCCAGCGGCTTGGACACGTCGTGGCCCCAGCGGTGGCCGCGGCCGAACGGCAGCGCCAGGATGAAGCTGGTGGTGCTGTTGTACGGCTGGTGGTATCCGGAAATGCCGTACTCCGCGTCGAGATCGTAGTAGTTCTGCGGCGCCGGAAAGTTCCCGTTGTTGTTTTCGAGCGACTGCGCGGCGTTGTCCTTCGTCCGCGAGAGCGTCAGCGAGCTCAGGACCGACATCCCGCCGCCCATGCGCCACTCATACTTCATCTGCAGTGCGTTGTAGCGCGAGATCCCGCCGTTGAAGGCGTACGTGATATCGCTGAACTCCGGGATCGGCCGCCGCGCCTGCAGCGGGATGTTCACCGCGGCGCTGTTCGGCGTGGCCTGATTGTAGTTGGCGAGCATCAGCAGTTGATCGCCGCGATTGCCGACATACGCGACGTCGACGAGCATGTTGCGGCCGATTTCGCGCTGCATCGATACGAAATAGCTCTGCACGCGGCCCGCCTGGAAGTCGCTCGGAATGTAGGTGACGTTCGCCGTCAGCGGATTGAACGCCGACGGGCTCGCGAGCGCCGGCGGATATCCCTGTTCGGTCGGACGGAATGACGCCTCGGCCGGGTTGGTTTGATTGACGACCGCGTTGATCACCTGAGGCCCGTTAATCGCGAGGATGTCTGCGGCGCCGACGCGATTCACATGGACGTAGCTGATGCCGTACCCGCCGCGAATGGCCGTCCCCGGGGCCGGCGTGAACGCGAACCCGAGCCGCGGCGCGAAGTTGTTGCGATCGGGATTCACCAGCGCCCGATCCGAGAGCGATCCATCCTTCGCGAGCAGCATGCGGCGGGCCGCCGGATCGTAATTCGACAGCATGTTGCCCGCTTCCCACATCGGCGTCGCGTATTCGTAGCGCAGCCCGAGGTTTACGGTGAGCCGGTCGGTCAGCCGGAAATCGTCCTGCAGATAGGTGAAGTGCATGTTGCGCTGCATCTCGGCGACGAGCACGTTGCTCAGCGCGTATTGCGAGCGGAGGCCGAGCATGAAATCGGCCAGGTTGTAAATGTTGTTCGCCGCGACGCCTGCCGGACGCGTGAACTGGCCACTGTAGGTATCGCGGCCGTACAGCGGGTTGACGTCCTGCACTTCGACGTTCACCCGCTGGAACTCGTAACCGGCCTTCATCGAGTGCCGGCCGTGCGTCCAGGTGTAGTTCGCCTTCGGGTTCCAGACCGTCGGGTACTGCCACTGCGGGTTCGTGGCCTGACGGCCAAGATCCGAGTAGCCGGTGATCATCTGCGTGGGCAGGCCTCCGGCAATGCGCGTGTCCGAAGGCAGGCCGGCCAGCCCGAAGGCGTCGAATGCGCTCGCCGACCCGAGCGACGGCGGGTTCTTGCCGCCCTGGGTCGTCGAGTAGCCGAATCGGACCTCGAGCAAAGACGAGGCGCCCGGCACATACGTGGTGCCGAGGACCAATTGCTTGTTGCGGGCGTAGATGTGACCGTTCCCGGCTCCGCCCGACGGCAACGGGATGGGCGGCTGGTCGTCGGTCGCGAGATCGCGCCAGCCGTAACGGCCGAACGCCGAGAGCGCCGGGTTCACCCGAACGTCCACTTTCCCGCCCGCTTTGTCGGTATCGTTCGTGAACCGCTGGAGGATGACGTAATTGTTCGACGTCTCGGCCCGCGTCGGATCGGGAAGCCCGCCCAGCACGCTGCCCGCGAAGGCCGTCATCGGGATGGGCGTGCCGGCGGGATACAGGCTCCCGGAGCGGGGATCGCGGATGTCCACCGCCAGAATGCCACGCCGCTGCTGTGGGGTGGCGATGGTCGATGTGCCGACCTGTTTCCGGTTCTGGCGGAAGCCCTCGTAATCGCCGAAGAAGAACACCTTGTTCCTGACGATCGGTCCACCCGCCACACCGCCGAACTGATTGCGCTCGAGCGGCGGTTTCTCGCCCGACGGCGGCGTGAAGTACCCGGTCGCGTTCAGCGCCGTGCTGCGATTGAACTCCCAGGCGCTGCCGTGAAAACTGTTCGTGCCGCTCCGGTACGCGACGTTGACCGTCGCACCCGCCGATCGCCCATACTCTGCGCTTTCGTTGTTCGTCACGACCTTGAATTCGTCGACGGCATCCGGCGGCGG
>QHWF01000681.1 GCA_003222455.1 Acidobacteriota bacterium | reverse complement strand
CGAGCTTCTTGATATGTTCCGGCAGTCCGGCGCGCTGCTCGACGGTCATTTCAGGCTGACGTCGGGTCTCCACAGCCCGGGTTACCTGCAGTGCGCGCTGGTGCTGCAGCACCCGCGGCAGGCCGAGGCGCTGGGCGCCGCGCTCGCGACTCGCACGCGCGACTGGCGTGCGACGACGGTGCTGTCGCCGGCGCTCGGCGGCGTGATCATCGGTCACGAGGTCGGCCGCGCGCTCGGCATTCGCGCGATGTTCGCGGAACGGCAGGACGGCGCGCTCACACTGAGGCGCGGGTTCCTGCTCAGCGACACGGACCGCGTACTGGTGGTGGAAGACGTGATGACCACCGGCGGATCCACGCGCGAGACCATCCAGGTGGCGCGCGCGGCGGGCGCGCAGGTCGTGGGCGCCGCGTCGATTGTCGATCGGGGCGCGGCGGCCGTTTCGCGCGAAACCGAGCTCGGCGTCCCGTTCGCGGCGCTCCTTCGCATCGACTTGCCGACGTACGACCCCGGCCAGTGCCCGCTGTGCGTGCAGGGACTGCCCGTGGTGAAACCCGGGTCGCGTATGGAAACGTAAAACTTAAAACTGAAAACTGAAAGCCGAAAAGAATCAAACTTGAAAACTGAAAAACTCTTCATTCTTCAAGTCGTCAGGTTGCCGTTCCGGTTTCCAAACTTCAGGTTTCAACCTCAAGGTTTAGGTTTTGAACAGTTTCAAGATCACCCTGGCCTATGACGGCACTGATTTCGTCGGGTGGCAGCGACAGGCGTCCGGCAGGTCCATCCAGCGCCTGCTCGAAGACGCCCTGCGCGAGCTCGACGGGCGGGACATCAGCGTCACGGGCGCCGGCCGGACGGATGCCGGAGTCCATGCGCTCGGGCAGGTGGCCTCGTTTGCACTCGAACGCGCGATCGAGCCGGCGGTCCTCGTGCGTGCCCTGAATGCGCGGCTGCCGGACACGGTCCGCGTCTGGTCAGCCAGCCGCGTGGCGCCCACGTTCAACGCCCGCTTCGATGCCCGCGCCAAGCGCTATCGCTATCGGATCTACAACGGCCCCCTCATCAGCCCCTTCGACCGGCAGTACGCGTGGCACGTTTCCGGCTCGCTGGATCCCGATGCGATGGCCGACGCGGCGCGACGTCTGGAGGGCCGCCACGATTTCGCCGCGTTTCAGGGCGCCGGGAGCGAGGTGGCGACGACCGAGCGCACGATCACGACATCGCGCGTCGGGGCGGACGCAAGTATCCGCCCCGGGGCCGAGGACGCGGAGGACACACCCCCATCCGTCCACCTGATCATCTACGACGTCATCGCCGACGGCTTCCTGCGCCACATGGTGCGGAACATCGTCGGGACCCTGGTGGACGTTGGTCTCGGGCGGCGAATGCCGGAATCGATCGACGCGGTGCTGGCCACGCGCGATCGATCGGCGGCGGGGCAGACCGCGCCGGCGCGCGGACTGTTTCTCGTCGCCGTGGAGTACGCCGCGCTTGCGGCTGAGCCCTAACACCTTGTATTATCGAGGTTTGCTTCGAAGGAAGGCCCATGTCGCTTGACCAGCTCCTGGCGTGGACGCCGCCAGGATCGCCCGATGAGACGATGGCGCGCCAGGTGAATTTCGAGCAACTGCCCGCGCACATCGCCATCATCATGGATGGCAACGGCCGCTGGGCCGCCCAGCGTCACCTGCCGCGGGTCGAGGGACACCGTGCCGGAATCGATTCCGTGCGGGATGTCGTCGAGACGTCGGCGCGTCTCGGCATCGGCGTGCTGACGCTGTACGCGTTTTCGGTGGAGAACTGGAAACGCCCGTGGACCGAGGTCAACACGCTGATGACGCTGCTCAAGCGCTATCTGCGCCTGGAGCTGGCCACGCTCCACGAAAACAACATCCGGTTTCGGGTGATCGGCCGTCAGGACGAGCTCGCGCCCGACGTCCGCGACGAGCTCGACGTGGGCATCCGTCAGACCGCGAACAACACGGGCCTGTTGTTCAACATCGCGCTGAATTACGGCGGGCGGGCGGAAATCGTGGACGCAGCCAAGCGTCTGATCGCAGCCGGCGTGAACCCAGACGATTTGGACGAACGCCGGTTCGGCGAGTTCCTCTACACAGCCGGCCAGCCCGATCCCGATCTGCTGATCCGGACGAGCGGCGAGATGCGCGTCAGCAATTTTCTCCTGTGGCAGATTGCCTATGCCGAAATCTGGGTCACGGAAACGCTGTGGCCCGACTTCCGCCGCCGGCACCTCCTCGAAGCCGTGCTCGCCTACCAGAAACGCGATCGACGATATGGTGGGATTAAACCGTCCCCGGTGGTTGTTGGATAACGTGAATCCCCGCGGAGTCACCGGCAAGTCACTACTGGAGTCACCATCAATTCACCACGAAGCACACGAAGCGCACGAAGCGCACGAAGAATACTAAGTTCAACGACCGATCCAGACTGTACGGCTTTACCTTTGTGTCCTTTGTGACCTTAGTGTCCTTGGCGGTTTGATCCCGCGATGACGCGCGTTCTGAGCGGCGCGGTTCTGCTCGCCATCGCGATCGCGGTCGTCTGGTTCGCGCCTGCCCTCGTGTTTCTCTCGGTGGCCGAACTGCTGCTGGTCCTCGGGTGCATCGAGTACGTGCGGTTGGCCCGGTCCGGCGGCGTCGACCTGCCGGGCGTGGCCACGACCGTCGGTGCCGTGGTGACGTCGGCCGGCGTCATTTCATCGGGCCCGGCGCTCGAGCGGGCGCTCATCGTCTCGCTCATCGGTCTGGCCGTGCTGACGCTGGCGCGCTGGCGCGGGAAAGGGGACGCACTCGCCAATGTGGCCGCCGCGGTGTTTCCGGCCGTGTATCTCGGCGTGCCGATCGGCGCCATGGTGTTGATCCAGACGCTGCACGGGCGCGAGACGCTGTTTCTCCTGATGCTGACGGTGTTCGGCAGCGACACCGGCCAGTACTACTCGGGGCGGCTGTTCGGCCGGACGCCCCTCGCGCCGATCGTCAGCCCGAAGAAGACCGTCGAAGGCGCCGCCGGCGGATTCGTGTGCGGCGTGTTGATCATGATCGTCGTCGGAGGGCGGTGGCTTCCCGCAGTCAGCGTCGTCTTCCGTGCGCTGCTCGGTGCCGCCATCGTCGCGCTCGGCATCGCCGGCGATCTGTTCGAGTCGATGTTGAAACGCAGCGCCGGGGTCAAAGACAGTTCATCGCTGATTCCTGGCCACGGCGGCATCCTCGATCGCATCGACGCGCTGCTCTTCGCGGCGCCGGTGTATTACGTTGTGCTGAGATTCACTTGACGATGAATCGTTCAACTCTCAACTTTCAAGTTTCAACTCTCAAGATGGAACTTGCGCGAGTGAGAGTTGAGAATCGTTCAACTCTCAAGTTTCAAGTCTCAACGCTCAAGACGGAACTTGCGCGAGTGAGCGTTGAGACTTGAGACTTGAGACTTGAGACTTGAGACTTGAGACTTGAAAGTCCCGTGAAACACATTGCCATCCTCGGATCCACCGGATCGATCGGCCGGAGCGCCCTCGCGGTCGTCGATGCGCACGCGGATCGTCTCCGCGTGGTGAGTCTCGCTGCCGGAGAGAACGCCGACCTGCTGGCGTCGCAGATCGCGCAGTACCGGCCCCAGACCGTGTCGATGGCGAGCGGCGCCGCGCTCGATCGCCTGAGGAGAACGGCGCCGTCACGCGACGTGCAGCTTGCCGAGACGGGCCGTGACGGTCTCGTCGCCGTCGCCACGCATCCAGATGCCGATATCGTGCTGTGCGCGTCGAGCGGGACCGAAGGGCTCGAAGCGGTGCTCGCGGCGATCGAACACGGCAAGACCATCGCGCTCGCGAACAAGGAGGTCCTGGTCGTGGCCGGCGGGATCGTGACCGAGGCGGCTCGCGTCCGCCAGGTCGCGATCCTGCCGGTTGACAGCGAGCACAACGCGATTCATCAGTGCGTGCACGGACGCGGCCACGGCGAGATCCGCCGGCTCGTGTTGACCGCATCAGGAGGCCCCTTCCGCGGACGATCGGCATCCGAGCTCACCATGGTGACAGCCG
>QHWF01000680.1 GCA_003222455.1 Acidobacteriota bacterium | reverse complement strand
GAGTCTGTGGAGATCGCCGAGCGATGCTTCGTTCCGGCGGATCTCGACGGTGTCTGGCTCGTCGTCGCCGCGGCAACGCCCGAGGTCAATCGAGCCGTGGCGGACGCGGCGGAAGCGCGCCGGATTTTTGTGAACGCCGTGGATGATCCGGCGAACGCCTCGGCGTTCCTGAGCGGTGTAGTGCGGCGCGATGGCGTGACGATCGCCATCTCGACGAGCGGCGAGGCCCCGGCGCTGACCGCCCTGTTACGCGAAGCCCTGGATGCCGTGTTACCTGCCGACCTGAGGGCGTGGGTCTCGCACGCTCGCGATGAGCGCGTCATCTGGCGGCGGGAACGCGTACCCATCGAGCAGCGCAAACCTCTTCTTCTTCGTTCTCTGAACCGACTGTATCCGTCAACCCTCGACCGCCCCGCGGATTCGTGCGGCGATACCGACACGACACGAACACGAGCGATCGAGGATGGCGACACGTGCGTTCCCTGGCTCCACGCACCGGAGGATTCGTGGTTGTGACTGGTCACGTCTCGCTCGTTGGCGGCGGCCCTGGCGATCCCGGGCTGCTGACTCGCAAGGCCATCGTGTGTCTCCGCGCCGCCGATCTGGTTCTGTACGACGCACTGATCGACGATCGCATTCTGCGGTACGCGCGGCGGGCGCAGAAGTTTTTTGTCGGGAAGCGATCGGGACGCCACGCGATGACGCAGCCCGCCATCCATGCGCTGATGATCCGCGCCGCACGCAAAGGCCGGCACGTGGTTCGCCTGAAAGGCGGGGATCCATTCGTGTTCGGCCGTGGCGGTGAAGAAGCGCTGGCGCTGCAGCGCGCGGGGGTTCCGTTCGAGATCGTCCCTGGGGTGACGAGCGCCATTGCCGCTCCGGCGTCGGCCGGAATCCCGGTGACGCATCGCGGCATGTCGTCCGCCCTGCTCGTCGTGTCGGGGCATGACGAGGCGGCATTGGCGGCCACCGTCGGCCAGCTGCAGCCGAACGGGATCACGATCGTGGTGCTGATGGGACTCGGCCGATCGGCCGCCATCGCCTCGCTGCTGATCGACCGCGGATGGTCGCGCGGCACGCCGGTGGCGATCGTCATCGACGGCACACGCGTGCAGCAGCAGGTGTGGCGCGGGCGCCTCGAGGAGGTCGCCGCCGATCGCGTCGACATCACTGGAGATGGTGCAGGCACCATCGTGATCGGGGACGTGGCGGCGCTGGATCTCCAGTCGCGCAGCGTCGAAACGGATGCCGGCGAGTCATCCGAAGAGCAGCCGTTCAACCTTACTGTCGGAGGACAGCATGTCGGTCGCAGATGATCCGAAAACATTCGGGCGCTCACGCTTGTCGTTCGCGAGCGACGCCGACATCGACGAATTCGTCTCCACGCTCGAGCGGTTCGAGCGCGGCGATCTGACCCCGGACCAATGGCGCCAGTTCCGCCTCGTGCGCGGCACGTACGGTCAACGGCAGACCGACGACGCGCAGATGGTGCGGGTGAAGATTCCACAGGGCGTCCTCACGGCGGATCAGCTCGAGGCGCTCGCCGATGTGGCCGAGCGGTACTCGCGCGGGTTCGGTCACATCACGACGCGGCAGAACGTGCAGCTCCATTTCGTGAAGCTGCACGACGTCGAGCCGGCGATGCGACGGCTTGCCGAGGCGGGCCTGACGACGCGCGAGGCCTGCGGCAATTCCGTGCGCAACATCACGGCGTGCCCGTTTGCCGGCGTCGCCGCCGACGAACGATTCGACGTGACGCCCTATGCGGAAGCGCTCACGAGGTACCTGCTGCGCCATCCGCTCAGCTCGACGCTGCCGCGAAAATTCAAGACCGCCTTTGAAGGCTGCGCCGTCGACCATGTGTGCACCGGCATCAACGATCTCGGTTTCCGCGCCGTGCTCGGTGCGGACGGCAGCCGCGGGTTCCGCGTCACGGCAGGCGGGGGGACCGCGATCATGGTCAAGGCTGGTGGATTGCTCCACGAGTTCCTGCCGGCCTCCGAGATTCTCCGGGTGGCCGAAGCGGTGCTGCGCGTCTTCCACCGGCTCGGCGACTACCAGCACAAACAGCGGAACCGGATGAAGTTCCTGATCAAGGAGCTGGGGTGGACGCGGTGGCGCGAAGAGTACGACCGCGAGCTGACCGCCTGCCGGCTGCGCGGCCAGGTGCCGACGCTCGACATCGACCCGCCCGCGGTCGAGGAGAAGCCGCAATGGGTGAAGGACTCGTCGCCGTCGGTCGGGCACATCGCGTCGCGTGTGTCATCGGGTCGCGTCTCGGGTCCCGGCCTCACGCCGAAGGTCGTGCCGCTGTTTCAAGCCGGCGACGAGGCGTACGCACAGTGGCGATCGACGAACGTGAGACCGCAGAAGCACTTCGGCTACGTGATTGCGATCGCGACGGTGCCTCTTGGCGACCTGACCGGTGAGCAGATGCGTGTGGTCGGCGAACTGTCGCGCGCGTACGGCGACGGCAGCGTTCGGGTCACGGTCGAGCAGGACCTGCTGTTTCGCTGGGTCAACGCGTGCGACGTGCGCCAGTTGTATCGACGCCTCGCGGCCGCAGGTCTCGGGCTGGCGGAGGCCGGAACCGTCGCGGACGTGACGAGCTGCCCGGGCGCGGAATCGTGCCGTCTCGCCGTCACGCAGTCACGCGGCCTCGGCCGGCTGCTCGAAGAGCATCTGCGGGAACGGCCGGATCGGATTGCCATGGCCGACGGCGCGCGCATCAAGATCAGCGGATGCCCGAACGGCTGCGGGCAGCATCACGTCGCCACGATCGGATTTCAGGGGAGCGTGCGGCGGCTCGGATCCCGTGCGGTCCCGCAGTATTTCGTCATGGTCGGCGGCGGGCCCACCGACACCGGCGCCTCGTTCGGGCGGCTCGTCGCGAAGATTCCGGCCCGGCGCATTCCTGACGCCGTCGATCGCCTGATTGCGTTGTACGCGCGCGATCGCGCGGCCGGAGAATCGGCGATCGCGTATTTCAGTCGCGTTGAACCCGACGTCGTCAAGAGCGAGCTCGCCGATCTCGAACGGCTGCAACCGGGCGACGCCGAAGAGTTCGCGCCGGTCGTGATGGAGGGCGAGTGCTCCGCGTGAAGTGAACCGAGCGGACGGAGGGCACGGGGACGGAGACCGCGGAGGGAACGGTATAACACAGAGCAACGGAGAAACGGAGGCAAGCAGAACAAATTGTTCTCCGTTCACGTCTCCGTTCCTGCGTTCCTCTGTGTTTTGCCGTTATCTCCGTCTCCTCCGTTTTCACCAACACCATCATCGAAGTATCCACATACATCGATTTGCGTTTGCCTTCGGCGGTCTGCTAATATCCGCCGGATAACTGAATACGGGCTTTTCATCCAGAGTGGCTGAGGGACAGGCCCTGCGAAGCCACGGCAACCACGCGACCGACTACCGTCGCGGTTGAGGTGCCAATTCCTGCCCCGCAAGGGGAGAGATGAGAACCGATTGTGAGCCTCGATTCATTTCACGTCTCCGGTACCAGCCCGACACCCTGTAGAGATTGTAGAGATTGTAGAGATTGTAGAGATTGTAGAGATTGTCGCGTCGCCATCCTCGGCCTGGGCACCGTGGGATCCGCCGTCGCCCGACGCCTTGCCAGTGACGACCGTCACGGCCTCACCCTCACGCACATCTGCGACCGCCGCGCGGAGCTGAAACAGGCCCGCTGGTCGGAGCGGCTCGGCTTGCACACGATCTGGACGACACAGTTCGACGATCTGCTGACGAGCGACGCCGACGTGATCGTTGAGACCGTGGGCGGCGTCGAACCGGCCGTGGACTGGATTCGCGCCGCGCTCCTGGCAGGCAAATCGGTCGTGACTGCGAACAAACAGGTGATGGCGGTTCACGGACCGGGGTTGCTGGCGATCGCGGCGCGTCAGGGGCGCCAGTTGCGCTTCGAGGCAGCCGTCGGCGGCGCCATGCCGATCGTCCGGGGCGTCGGCGAAGGTCTGGCCGGCGATTGCATCACGCGCATCGTCGCCATCCTGAATGGCACGACCAACGCCGTATTGTCGCGAATGGACGCCATCGGCTGTTCGTTCGAGGAGGCCCTGGCGGATGCGCGTGCCTGCGGCTACGCGGAAGCCGATCCGGCGATGGACGTTGACGGGTTCGACGCGCGCGCAAAGCTCAGCATTCTGTGCGCGCAGGCGTTCAGGCTGCGTGTCGACCCGGGGGATATCGTCACGCGCTCGAGCCGTTCGATCACGCCGGCCGATATCGACGTGGCACGGGGCGCCGGCGGCGCCATCCGTCAGCTGGCCTATGCGGCCTACGATTGGACGCGGCAAACGCTGACGGCATGGGTCGCGCCGGCGATCGTGCCACGGGAATCGGTCTTCGCGCGGACGGTTGGCCCCCGGAATGCGGCCGTGATCGCCGGCGCCTACGCCGGCGATGTCGAGAGACCGCTGTCGCCATCTTGGGCGACATCCTTTCGATTGCGCGAGATCGGGCGGCGATCATCCCCGCGCCGGTCCTGTCTATTCCACAGGCGATTCTCGGAATAACCAATTCAGAATTCGGAATTCTGAATTCGGAATTCGTGGGTGGCCTTCCAGATTCCACATTCCCAATTCCAAATTCCTATACGGAGGCCGTGTGAGCACTCTGATCGGACTGCAGTGTCATTTGTGCAAGACCACCTTTCCGGCTGAGGCGTTGTATGTCTGCGATCGGTGCCTCGGTCCTCTGGAGCCGGTATACGACTACGGCGCCGTGCGGCTCACGCGCCAGGAGATCGAACAACGGCCGAAGAACCTCTGGCGCTATCGCGAGCTGTTGCCGATTGCCGGCGCACCGCGGACCGGATTCAATTCCGGGTTCACGCCGCTGGTGTGTTGTGACACTCGGTCAATCATCCGACGCTCTCGTACAAAGACCGTGTCGTGTCGGTGGCGGCGACACGCGCCCTGGAGCTCGGTTTCGAAATACTGGCGTGCGCCTCGACCGGCAACCTGGCGAACAGCGTCGCGGCCCACGCGGCGCGGCTGGGGATCGAGTGCTGCGTGTTCATTCCGGACAACCTCGAAGCAGGGAAGCGTCTCGGGTCGGCGATCTTCCGTCCGACGGTCCTTGCCATCGCCGGCACGTACGACGATGTGAATCGGCTGTGTACGCAGGTCGCCGATCGCTACGGGTGGGGCTTCGTGAACATCAATCTGCGGTCGTATTACGCAGAAGGCGCGAAGACGTACGGCTTCGAGATTGCGGAGCAGCTCGGGTGGCGGTACCCGCAGCACCTGGTGGCGCCCGTCGCCGGCGGCACGCTGTTACCGCGAATCGTCCGTGGTCTGCGCGAGCTGCGGCAGGTGGGTCTCGTCGAGGGCGAGCTGCCGCGCGTGTACGCAGCGCAGGCGGCGGGTTGCGCTCCGGTTGTTCGCGCGCTGGAGGCCGGGCTCGATCATCCGGAGCCGGTGAGGCCGAGCACCATCGCGAAATCGATCGCCATCGGCAACCCGGCCGACGGGCACCAGGTGATCGAGGCGGTGAAATCGACCGGCGGCTCCGGCGCGGCGGTTTCCGACGTCCAGATTGTGAACGCGATTCAACTCCTCGCGCAGACGGAAGGCATTTTCACGGAGCCGGCCGGCGGCACGACGCTCGCCGCTACGATCGATCTCGTCGAGCGCGGCCTCATTCCGCGCGACGAGTCGATTGTCGTGTGCGTCACCGGGAACGGCTACAAGACCACGGAAGTGCTGACGGACCACGTGGCGCCGCCGATCACCTTGAGCCGCTCGTTCAAGGACTTCGAAGCGTGGTGGGCCAGCCGCGAGGTTGAACGGTCGCGGGACGTGGTCCTATCGTAAGGCTCATTGCGAAGCACGGCTCATTGCAAAGTACTGCTCATCACGAAGCCACGAGGGTACGAAGGTCCACGAAGGAGATCTTGTTTTGCGCAACACAAGACGACTTCGTGCTCTTCGTGTTTCCTCGTTCTTCGTGAAAAAGCGTGCTCTTATCGCCGTGCTCGTGAGCTCGACACGATCGGCAGCCGGAATTCCATCCTCCGGCCTTCCCGCAGCACGCTGACCGTCGCGGTC
>QHWF01000679.1 GCA_003222455.1 Acidobacteriota bacterium | reverse complement strand
ACTTTCTGGATCGGGATCACAACGGCATGCCCGATTTCGCAGAGGATAAGGATCGAAGCGGCAGAGATGATGTGATAGAGAAGTACCCCGAATTCTTGAACCGCCTCTTTCCAGGCCGGGCGCCCATGCGCCGAACGGTGGGCCTATTCAGATATACCAACCCGCCGATACTTGCCCAGTCTTTACTCTTCGCATCGCTGGACGGTTCCAAAGGTACTACCTTGGTCATCCTATTGCAGAATCTCGGTGATCCGGAAGCGATCGCGGGGCAGAGCGGGTTCACCGACTATTGCACGCCGTCTGGATTCAGCATGACAGACTTCGGTACAACCCCAAGTGGCGCGCCGCTCTATACGAATCCGCCGGCCGGGGAGTACCACCTCATCTTGACGGCATTCGGGGAGCGGGATGCAGATCATGACGGCATCGAGAACGCACTTGACACATGCCCCTTCGACGTCAACGTGGGTAACCCGCGTGTGCGGGGCGACGGCGACGCAGACGAGGATGGATTGGACGCTGCGTGCGACCCCAACGACTTCGAAAGTAACCTGGACGAAGATTCAGATGGCTACCTTAACCGCGGAGATATCTGTCCGCTGGTCAAGGCAGAGGACTCGTCCACGCAGAGGGACCGTGATGGGGATCAAATAGGTGACGAGTGCGATACGTCAGGCAATGGCCCAACAGTCGCTGACGGCGACGTGTCGTTGGTAATCCGAGCTGCAGACGTCACGATCCGCTAGACACTCTTCGCTGGCACGCCAAGGCTGATTCTCAATGATACTTGGCGCTCGGCAGGTTTATCCTCGCGGTCGGCTCACGGGGGGGCGTTGAGGAGCGCAGGGGAAGCGCGCGCGCATGATTGTGGTGAAGGCCAGGGCACTCGGCGGCGGCAGTTGACTTTGGAATCCCCGCTGGGTTACTAGGAGTCGATTAGCCAAACAGCAATGCTCGTTACAACTAGCCAGCAATCACGCGACGCGACAACCCTTGGTGGCGATCCGGGTCGAAGTCCGGCCTTGCCAGCGATACCAGGGGGCTCCTTCCCCTCCAAGGGGAGTCCGTTCCATCGCGCGATCGCGGGTAACATCACCCACCCACAACTGGCAGGTGGAAGAGCGCTGCTCTCCCAAATGCGAGCTTTTTGATGAACCAGCCCGGCCGAGCGCGCTCCTAAATTCGTTTCCTTACTTGACCCGGAAGCCAGTGGTGGTGACCTTGTTGTCGCTGGAGTCGTTGTCGTCGTCGGCGAGGGCGTTGGAGCAGGTAATACTTTGGATCTGGAACTGGCCGCAGTCGCCGGCATCGTCCCCGTGCGCGTCGGCCGCAGCCATTATCGTGTACGTCTGACCGAGCGCGCCCTGGACGTCGGCGCAGCTGAACGTCTGGCTGATGTTGACAATCTTCTGCTCACCCGGAGCCAGCGTCACAAGGGTGGTGATGATGCGGCCGCTGGGGGTGCAGCCGTGCGTGTTGGTGATCCCGCCGGGCGGCACGATGTCCACATAGACCCCGATCGCCTCGGTGTGATCGCCCTCATTGCGGACCTGGACGACAATGTTCTTGACGTCGGGAATACCGTCGCTGAGCACGACACTGCTTGAGGCAGAGATCTTCTTCAGCCTGGCGTCGTGGTTCCCGGCCACCGTAGCCGTCGGTGTAGGCGTGGCCGTCACGGTCGGTGTTGATGTGGGGGTCACTGTTGGCGTCGCTGTGGGCGTGATTGTCGGCGTCGCTGTCTGGGTCGGCGTCGCTGTGACCGTGGGCGTAGGCGTCGGGGTACGCGTGGCGGTAGCCGTGGGAGTTGGAGTCGCTGCCGTAGCTGTTGGTGTTCCTCCTGTTGGTGTCGGAGTCGGTGTGCGGGTGGCCGTTGCCGTCGGCGTTGCAGTGGCGGTGGCGGTTGGTGTGCCCCCCGTAGGCGTTGGTGTGGGCGTGCGAGTAGCGGTGGCCGTTGGTGTGGCGGTGGCTGTTGGTGTTCCCCCCGTGGCCGTCGGTGTCGGTGTGGGCGTCATAGTGGGTGTAGGCGTGGCCGTTGGCGTTGGCGTGGCCGTAGCAGTGGCCGTGGGTGTCGGAGTACGCGTGGTTGTCGCTGTCGCCGTTGGTGTTCCCCCAGTAGGCGTGGGTGTCGGCGTGCGCGTGGCTGTCGCTGTAGGCGTCGCCGTGGCGGTGGCCGTTGGCGTCGGCGTGCGCGTGGTTGTCGCCGTAGGCGTCGCCGTGGCGGTGGCCGTTGGCGTCGGCGTGCGCGTGGTTGTCGCCGTTGGCGTCGGTGTACGCGTCGTCGTCGTTGTTGCCGTGGCCGTTGGTGTGGGCGAGCCGGCTACCGGGGGGCACTCCGCGGTGGTGCAGTTGATGGGCACGCAGGGCACGCCCTCGCCGACGAAGCCGTCGCCGAGGTCGCCTGGGGTGAGGAGGATATCCTGCGCGCCGGTCGG
>QHWF01000678.1 GCA_003222455.1 Acidobacteriota bacterium | reverse complement strand
CACGCTCTTGCGAGCGCCAGCCCCTCAAGCTGGTGCGTCTGCCAGTTCCGCCACTTCCGCGCTCGAGGCTATTGAGATCGTTTGAGCCAGTCTGCTGATTCGTCTGCCAGTCTTGCCAGGTTCAGCGAGGTTGATCGTTGTATCGCAGAGTTGACCACGCTCAACCGCCACGAACTTCATCCGAGTATATGGCCAGAAGCCCGGCGCCGACAACACACGCCGAGAACGGACGGCACGCCGCTGACTTCGACGCGGCGTCGATCTCCCTCGAAAACCGCTGACCGTCGACATTCACACGTCCTATCAGGCTCGAAAATCAGCTCACGCACCGTGGGTCCGGCTTCAGCCGGATTGGCAGAAATCCGCCTCAAGGCGGACGCCACGCGCGATTGATCACGGTCACCCCGCATCGCGAAAAACCTTGCGCATCTCTCGATCCGGCGGATGTGAACGAGTCCAGGCCGCTGGGTCAAGTCTTAGTTGCACGTCAAAATTGACAGTCTCGTCACATTCAGACCGTGCAAGCACGGCTAGAGTGCCGCCTTGATTTTGGCCAGATGATGCCAGCTGTGTCTGAGCGCGTGATCCTCGATCAGGAATTGCGTCGTCAGCGGAGCGTCGGCATTCAGCGAGACGGGCGCCGCGCGGTCGAGCTGTTCGTCACTGAAGGCGCGCACAGCCTCTGCGGCGGCATGGCTGTTCCGGCGCAGGAGCTCGATCGTCTCCTGCTTGCCGACCGCCGCATGTTCCTGCGCGTGCTTCGCGTTCATGTCGGCCACGACGGCCCACGTCACACCCTCGACGCGGTTGCCTTTGGCGATCTCCGTGGCCAGGTGGATCTCGATCGGGTAAACGCTCGCCACGTGGTGAATGATCACGCCGGCCTGACGACCGTCGGGCGGCACCACCGTGCGCCAGTGGGCATCTGACAACCCCTGCGCAAATGCCGCAAGCGCATCGGCACCTTGTTCGATCCGCTTTGCGAGTGCTTCTGCTCGTGTGCTCATCGTTCCTCCATGCTCAATCAGCAGTCTTGACAACAGAATCGTCACTGCGCCGAAAAGTCCGCGCGTGCGCCTTCTGTTGGTAATTCAGAGACATAGATGCAAAAGGGCGTGCGCAGAAATCACCGTAGCGCAAGCCCTTCCGCCTTCGCTGAAGCTCCGGTGGACCACCGTAGCCTTGGCGAAGGTGGTCAGGGCTGCCCGACGGCCTGCGCTACGACCCTTCGACCCTTCGACAGACTCAGGGTCGTCCCGAGCCGCGTCGAGGGACGAGAGGCCTTCGATGTGAGTGATCCTGAAAGTATATGGCGGAAGCCCGACGCGGACAACCGATGCCCGGAGGTCGTCGGTAAGCGCGCGGCCTCGAGCGGGAGCCAATCACGTAGAATGCCTGCGCCATGGCATTGGACGTCGAAAAGAGGTGTCGTATGCGATGCATTCAGATCAGGCGTTCTGCGCGCGCCGGCGCGATGGCGGTGTTCGTGTGCCTGTGCGTGGCGCCGGAAGTGTTCACCCAGACCACCCGTGCCACGTTGACCGGTACGGTCACCGACCCGAACGGCGCGGTCGTGCCGGGCGCGACCGTGAATGCGACGAACGTCGCGACGAACATCAGCAGCGAGACGCAGACGAATCAGGTGGGCACCTACACGTTCACCGCGCTGCCACCCGGCGAGTACACCGTCGCCGTGGAGCTCACCGGCTTCAAGCGAAACGTACAGACCGGTATCATCCTGCGGATCGCGGAGACATCGCGGCTCGACATCCCGCTCGAAGTCGGCGCGTTGACCGAGGAGGTCAGCGTGGTCAGCCAGGCGCCACTGGTCCGGAGCACGTCGAGCGAGCAGGGGCAGGTGATCGACTACAAGCAGATTCAGTCGCTCCCGCTCAACGGTCGGCTTTTTCAGCAGCTCATCACGCTGACTCCCGGTGCGATCCCGGCGGGGTTTGCCGACTTCGCCGAGAATCCCGCGGGCGCCGGCGCGCGGAGCGCCGTCCACCACAGCGTGAACGGCCTGCCGTGGTCGGGCAACAACTACCTGCTCGACGGCATTGCGAACAACGAACCGCTCAACGCGTTCGTGAACATCACGCCGCCGCTCGAGGCGCTTCAGGAATTCAAGGTCCAGACGAACAACCCGACCGCCGAATTCGGCGTATTCGGCGGCGCAGTGGTCAACTTGAGCATCCGCTCGGGCACCAACCAGTTCAACGGCTCGCTGTTCGAGTACTACCGCGACGACTCGCTCAACGCGCCCAACTTCTTCGCGGCAACCAAGGCGCCGTTCAATTCGCACCAGTTCGGGGGGACGTTCGGCGGACCCATGCTGCGCAACAAGGCCTTCTTTTTTGGAGACTACCAGCGGCTCCGCCAGGACCAGGGCCGCACGGTGATTGCCACCGTCCCGACACCCGAGATGCGCCGCGGCGATCTCAGCGCGCTCGGCACGCCGATCTTCGATCCGCTGAGCGGGCAACCGTTCGCCGGCAGCGTCATCCCGGCCAATCGCATCAACCCAATCACGCGCCAGGTCGCCGACATCTTCCCGCTGCCGAACCGATCGGGCCTGGTCGACAACTACATCGAAAACAACGTGGTCGCGCAGAAGCAGAACGCGTTCGACATCCGCAGCGACGTGAACCTGGCTCGATGGGGGTCGATGTTCGGACGCTACTCCAGAGCCGATCGTAATTTCGTCGAGCCGCCCACCGGCAACATCTTCATGGCCGGAGGGAACCGGTCCGAGTCGGGGAACTACAACTTCGTGCTGGGACACACTTTCACGTTGTCATCCCATCAGCTCAACGAGTTCCGGATTGGCATCAACAAGTACGACCTTGCGCAGTT
>QHWF01000677.1 GCA_003222455.1 Acidobacteriota bacterium | reverse complement strand
GCCATCTCTACGAAAAGATCTCGCGCAGACGGAGCGGAAACCGGCCCTGGTCGGCGGTCGTGATCTCGTAGCGTGGAAGCAGCAGGCGATTCGTGCCGGCCGAGACGAGCCGGGCCTCGACCGTTACGGCGGCAAGAAAACCCGCGGAGTTGACGACCGTGAGCGTTTCGGCATCGACGTCCCCGTACGGATAGGAAAACAGACGCACCCTCTGCTGGAGCAGGCGTTCCAGGGCGGCCTTGTCCTCGAACACCTCCCTTCGCTTCGTGTCCATCGGCTGGGCAGTGAGCGCGAGGTGATGCATCGTGTGGGAGCCGACGGCGTGACCCGGACGGCTCGCCAGAGCGCGGACCTCGTCGCCGGTCACCACCCGGTGGGTTGCACGCGGGGAGCCATCGGCGCCGCTCCAAGCCTTGACGTCCCCAACCAGTTGCCGGCGCGCGTTCGCGTCGAGCGGCCACGCGGTCCGATTCAGGCGCGTCAACGCGTCCGAACGCTCGGCGGCCGTCGCGGTCGGCATCCGCAGATCCTGCCCGCCAACCGTCACGTCCAACACAGGCGGAAGCGCCGGCTCCGACAGGAAAATGCGCTCGAGAATGTCCCACCAGCGTTCGTGCTCTGCGTTCAACCGATCCGAATTGATGAAGAACGTCGCGGGCACACCGAGATCCGTGAGGATCGGTGACGCAACGGTGAAGGCGTCCAGATAACCGTCGTCGAGCGTAATGGCTACCGCGCCTTCCGGTATGCGGCCCGATGCGGCCGCGAGCACGAGGTCCTCCAGGCCGATCGGCGAGAAGTTGTCGCGCAGGTGGGCCATGTGGTCGCGAAACACAGCCGGGGGCGTGCACAACGAGTGGGAATCAGGGGTGAGCTCGGCCACGCGATGGTAGGCAAGGATGGCCGCGCGAAACGTCCGGCTGAGGCTCTCAGAGGTCCGGCTGAAGCCGGACGCTACGCAGGATTCCGTGGGCCTGCTGAAGCCGGACACGACGTACGGTTCCGTCGTCTCGAAGGGCTTCACGGCACGAATGGCGATCACGAGGGGAAAGTTGGAATCCACGTGATCGAGCTCGGCCGGCGTCAGCTCTTCGACGGACATCCCATACAGAAACGCCGCGCATGTCATGACGTTGCCGTACGACGTGACCTCGAAGGCATCGAGGGGAAACACGCCAGCGAAGAGTTTCCGCGCCGACGCTTCCGTCCAGCGCCAGAAATCGCCGTCGAGACCGCCCTCGTCATCCACCCTGATGACGCTCGGCACCGTCACCAGCAGCACGCCGCCGGTGCGGAGGATGCGCGCGCACTCGGAAACGACCGCCGCCACATCGTCGATGAGCTGCAGTGTCTGCGTGACGATGACGCAGTCGTAGCTGTCCGCCGGGATCGCGTCCGCACGCCGGAGATCGGCGACGACCGTCGCCTGGCGGTTTGCCGGATCGATGTCGAGCACATCGTGCGACGTGACGGCGTCTCCACCGAAACGCTGCGTGTAGACAGAGTCGCGGACTTCGAGGACTCGACCTCGCACGTCGGCGCGGTGGGCCTCGAGAAAGCCCTCGATGTAGTGCCGGTCGATGGGCTTCCCCCGATCCCAGCCCCAGTACTGGCTCAGCGGCTGCACGCGCCGGAGGTCGCCCCAGTCGACCCGCGGCACGCCGCGCGATTCGAGCAGCCGAACGGTGTCCGCGATCTCCAGCCGGAGCCGTTCGAGCTCGGTTTCGAGCGAGAGGGCCCGCGATTCGAGCGTCCGCCAGTAGTCGCGCTGGCTCAGCAGGAAGGCTTCCTTGCGCTGAATGAGCTCCAAGCCATGTCGTTCCACAGGAGCGCGATGCTTGGCGTAGAAATGTTCGAGTCGAGAGAGGTAGGTCTCGGGCTGGATCGATCGCCGGTAGCCCGACCCTGTTCGCACGCGGTAGTTCAGCAGCGGCTCCTCGAGAATGATTCCGTGGAAACCGTGTTCGATCGCCGAAGCCCAGAAATCCAGGAGCTCGAAGGACGCCAGGCTTTCGTCGAATCCGGCGACTGTCTCCCACAGTCGGCGCCGCAGCATGGTCGATGCGTGCGGAACGGCGCCGGTCGACACCGCCTCGACGAATGTCGGGACGGAGGGACTCCACACGTATGTCGCGGCCCCAAATGCGCGCATCGCACACGAGACGAAATCGATGCCGGGGTCCGCGTCGAGACGCGTGGCGGCCGCTTCGAAATAGCCCGGATCGAGGACGTCGTCCGCGTCCAGCCACACGAGGTACTCGGCCGATGTGAGGCGCGCTCCGCAATTGCGGGCGGCGGAAGCTCCGCCGCCGCCGGCCTGCGCGACCCGCGTACCCTCCTGCTCCAACCGCGCCAGCACCTGTCGCGTGCAGATCTCGCTGGACCCGCCATCGACCACGATGATCTCGGCGGGCGGACGGGTCTGGCGTTCCACGCTGGCGAGCGCCTCGAGGAGCAAGCGGCCGAGATCGTGGCACGTGATGACAGCCGCGATCCGTCCTACCGTCATCTGGCCCCCCGCCGCCGAAGCCACCAGCCGTAGGCCTCTCGAAGCGGCCCCGTGATGCGCCAACTGGCCGATGTCCGCAGCGCGGTGACCTCGGCGGACACGGCACCCAGGGCCGCTTCCAGTTCGCGGATGCGTGCCGCTGCCTGGGACGGGTTCGCGTGTTCCATGGCCTTCGGCGTAATGGACGCCAGGCGCGACTGGAGCGCCGCCAGTTCTTCGCGTCGCAACGCCACCGCCGGCTCCAGCTCGGAGGCGATGTATCGCTCGATCTCATCGTTTTGCCGGAGCAGCGCCGAAGTCTCGGCATCCTGATGCAGGAGGACGTCAATGAGGTACGCCCGATAGCTCTCCGCGTGCTTGGCGACGCGATAGCTCGCCAGAGATAAGTGGCCTGAGCCGTTCCAGGAGACGGTGCTCAGGGAACCCTCACGCCGACGGTAATTGAACAGCACCTCGCGGAGAATCGCGCCTCGATACCCTCGGGCAACGAGCGTCAGCCACAGATCCCAGTCCTCGGCTCCCTGTACAGGCATCTCGGTGTCGTATCCGCCGACGGCGACGATAGCCTCCCGCCGCATGAGGGAGGCGGTGAGCACCGTGTCCTCCCACAGGAGCGCCGGCAGGTCGCACCGCTCGGGCTTCCACTCCCACTCCTCGTCACCGAATGCCCGGAGCCAGCAGGATACAAACGCGACCGCTGGATCGCCGTCCAGCAGCCGAACGGCTTTCTCGAAGTAGGTCGGCTCGAGACG
>QHWF01000676.1 GCA_003222455.1 Acidobacteriota bacterium | reverse complement strand
CCACGTCGACGCGTCGTTCCAGACCGGCAGAAGCTGTTCGAGGTTGGCCGGCGGCGGCGCGGTCGACGTGAACCGTCCGTCGCAGACGTTGCACCATGCCTGGGACATCGTGTACTTGATGGCATCGCCGCCGAGCTTCACGTCGTGCCGTCCGCCCAGGTCGAAGGCGGTCGCGAAGTCGTCGCGGATCTGGTAGTTGTGCTCACCCGTGCGCTGCGGGTTGTTCGTGGGTGAGCCGATCGTATAGCCCGAGAAGTTGATGGCAGGCGCACCGCCCTGGATTTCGCGGCCCGAGAAGACGTCGAACAGGATCTTCGCGGTACCCGGCGGACGGCGGCTTCCCGTCGTGCCCCAGCCCGCGATCGGCTCGAGCGTGTAGAAGTTCGAGTTCAGGCCGCCCTTGATCTCGTTGATCGTGTTGTTATTCAGGACCTGGGTGTAGTCGGCAAAGTACTGCTCGACGAACCGGTTGTTCGAGCTCGCCGTCGATGGATGGCTCGTGCTGCCGCCGCCGGTGACCGGCTGCAGGTTCTTGTAGTGGCTGTACCGCACCGACAGCCGGCTCTTCGCGTTGAACTGCGTATCGACCTTCGCACCGCCCAGATTGAGGCTGTACTTCGCGTTCAGGTTCCGGTTGATGTTGGACCCGGCGGTCGGGAACGGACCGTTGGCGCCGCCGAAGGCGAACGTCTGCGGATTGCGCTCGTACTCCCAGTTGCCGAAGAAGTGGATCCGGTCTTTCACGATCGGTCCGCCCACCGTGGCGCTGACCTGCTGATCCTGGTACGGAAGGACGACCGGCTTGCCGGCGGCGTCCTTCTGAATGAAATCCGCCGCGTTCCACTTATCGCTGCGGAAATAACCGCCGAGCGTGCCGGCAAACGTGTTGGTTCCCGACTTCGTGATGGCGTTGACCATCATGCCCATCGTCCGGCCCTGCGTGGCGTCGAAGCGGTTGGTCGTCAGCTGGAACTCGGCAATCGAGTCGCGGCTGTAGCGCGGCTGGTTCTGCGCGCAGCAGACCGTCAACGTGACCGACTGGCCGTCGACGGTCGTCTGGAAGTAGCCCTGGCGATCCTGCGGCACCTCGCTCGACGCGTTCGAGCGCGAGCCCGCGGCGAGCATGGTGAGGTCCATCCAGTTGCGGCCGTTAATCGGAATGTCCTGCATCTGCCGCGGATCGATGTTGCTGGCGATGGTCGATGAGCTCGTGTCGACGAGCGGCGCCTCGCCGGTGACCGTGACCGACTCCTGGATTCCGGACACCGCCATGTCGAGGTTCAAGGCTATCTGTTTTCCAAGCAGGATCTCGACGCCCTGCCGGGTCGCGGTCGTGAATCCCAACAGTTCCGCTGTGACTCGATAGACATCGGGACGAACGATAATGCGATAGAGTCCGCGCTCGTCGGTGACGCCGGCGTACTTGGTTCCCTGCGCCTCACTGGTAGCGGTCACCGTGACTCCGGGGAGCACGGCGCCTGTGTTATCCCGCACGGCGCCAATCAATGTCGTGTCCTGCGCGTGCGCGACCAGGCACAACGCCAGCAACGCCACGGTCAACCACACCAATCGCCCGAGTTTCATTACAGCCTCCT
Organism: Acidobacteriota bacterium; assembly: GCA_003222455.1. GTDB lineage: Bacteria > Acidobacteriota > Vicinamibacteria > Vicinamibacterales > CAVVIG01 > QHWF01. The sequence goes on along the minus strand of QHWF01000676.1, from coordinate 1,265 downwards.
TCTCATGAGCCCGTGTTCGGAAACGATTCGAGTCGGAAAATGGCAAATTATATACGCGCGTGACTTTCGACAATAGTGAGTTTTTCGCTGGATAGATCGATGCCCCCGACCCAGTTTCGCGTCGCGAAAACCATGATGGCCTGGGTCCTTGAGACCCGGCCAGCTGAGACTTTCCGACAAGCCCGTCCCCTCTCAGTCGATCGGCGATTAGATTCTTAATTCCGCCCCCAACGAGAATTCTGTTCTCGTTAGCGTTTTGACTGTAGCGGCGGTCATAGGAGCTGTAGGAAAAGTGGAGTGCTTACTGTAGGGGCGGTCTATGACCGCCCGTATTTCCTTGATTCTAGGAAAATCGGGCGCTCATAGAGCGCCCCTACAGTTGCGTCCCGTCAATTTATTCACAGCTTCATAGACCGCCGCTACAGAAAGCGCGGCGCAGCCCTTTGGCAAGTTAGGGGCTATAATCTACGGCTTCGGAGGAAATCCTGATGAAGGCATCGAGAGTTGCACCGTGGGTCGTCGCGCTGACAACCGTGGCCATCGGGTGGCTGTCGCAGGCATCTCCAGGAGCGCAGCAGCCCGCGGCTCCGGGCGCAAACCGGCAGGCGGAGTTCGGCACGTTTCCCAATCGGGAATTCATCCGCCTGAACCTCGACAAACTGAAGTGGAACGCCACGGAGAACAACAAGCTTGGCGTCGAGACGGCTGTCCTCGAAGGCGATCCGTCGAAGCCGGGGTTCTATCTCACGATCAACAAGTTTCCCCCGGGCGTGATGAGCAGGCCGCACACGCATCCGGACGAGCGGCACTGCGTCGTGCTGAAGGGCACGTGGTACACCGGCGAGGGGACGAAGGAATGGGCGCCGGCGAAAGAGGTCGGATTGAAGCCCGGTGAGTACATGCGGCATCCATCCGGCGGGCTTCACTACGACGGCGCGCATGACGAGGAGGTGTGGGTGCTTATTTCCGGCTACGGCCCCACGCGCGCCGACGTGCTCGACCACGGCGACTTGTTCGGCCGTATCCCTTCCGCGAAATCATCGAAGTAACATCAGGCGGGCCTTGTTCGGTCCGCCATAGAAATTACAGGAGGACAGCAATGCTGAAACGAATGGCGGTCGGAACAGCTGTCGCGGCAATCGCCGCCCTGGCGTTACAGGTTCAGGTCAGCGCGCAGCAGCAGGGCGCCGCCGGCGGGCAGCGTCGCGCGGCCGGCGGCACGACCGCCGGCAACGATGCGTACCCAACCGAGGAGCAATACAAGA
>QHWF01000689.1 GCA_003222455.1 Acidobacteriota bacterium | reverse complement strand
ATTGATCCTCGGCCGCTGAACCTCGCTCCCCATCCCGCCGACGGCGCCGAGAGCGGCCGTCGCCACAAGAGTTTTCCTTGACTTTGTACTCCCGTACGTGCGACGGTCTCCCTCACGTCAGCTAGCCCGCACCTCTCACGTCTAAGGAGGAGAAGCCATGTCGAGGATGGGACCCTTGGCGGGCGCAATTCGTGCCGTCGTCGGACTTGCGCTCAGCGCATCGCCCGCGGTTGCCAGTGTGATAGTTCACAATCACAGCACGGTCTTTGAATTCCCGCGGCAGTGCGCCGCGGCCAAGCTCAAGAGCGAGGCGAAGAAATGCCGGGCTGATCTCAAGGCCTGGGCCAAGTGGGACACGAACCAGGACGCGAGCGCCCGCGATACCGCCATCAGCACGGCCACGGTCAAGCTCTCGGACGCCTTCGACAGAGCGAACGCGAAGGCGGTGTCCCGTGGCGCCGAGTGCGACGAGACGTCGCTGACCGGCACCGAGATGGGTGCTGCGATCGACAGCGCGGTCGGCAGCATCGTGACGATGATCAACACGGGACTCGACCTGACCAATGCGTCGGAGGCCAAGTGCGGCGCCAAGCTGATCCGGGCAGCGGCGAACGAGTGCGGCGGGTTCTTGAAGGCCGAGAGCTCGTACTTCAAGAAATTCAATTCTGACCCGCAGGGAACGGCCCGCGACGCGGCACACACCGCCGTGCGCAACAAGTTCATCGCCACGTACAACGGAATAGCCGGCTCCTGCCCCACCGCCGCGACGTCGGGCGATGTCGATGGCGCGATGTCGGTGATGGATAGCGAGGAGGTGTCCAACACCACGACCTCGCCGGACCTCCCGTCCGCATGGACGGGGAGGACGCCGTCGTCCGACATCACCTATGGCGGGACGATCCTGCACCCGATCTGCTCGCATGGAACGCCCTACGAGTTCTTCTTCAAGCGCGGGACGGGGGACGACGTGAACAAGCTGCTGGTCTACTTCCAGGGCGGCGGTGCGTGCTGGGACGATCTCACGTGCAGCGTGCCGGTGTACAAAATGGCCGTCAGCGATGCTGACAATCCTTCCAACACGACGACCGGCTTCGCCGATCTCACCAATCCACTGAACCCCTTCCGCAATTGGAGCGCGGTGTTCGTCGCATACTGTACCGGTGACGTCCACTGGGGTGACTCGAACATGAACGGCATCGAGCACAGAGGCTTCGTGAACGCTAGGGTCGTCGAGAAGTTCGCGCGCGAGCACTTCGTCAACCCCTCCGAGGTCTTCGTCACCGGCTCGAGCGCGGGCGCGTACGGCGCGATCCTGCACGGCATTTATCTCCATGAGGCGTATCCCGCATCGACGTTCAATGTGGTCGCCGATGCCGGAAGCGGCGTGATCACCCAGGACTTCTTGGTGAACGACCTGAACCCGGCCTGGGACGTCGAGAAGAACCTGCCGACCTACATCGGTGTCGCCCCCGACATCACTACGCTCACGATCGCCGACCTGTACATCGCGGGCGCAAATTACTACGCGACGGCGGGTGTGAACCACTATGCCCCGCGTGGCAGCCGCTTCGGGCAGTACACGACGGCGTACGACGGGGGCGGCGGCAGCCAGACGTTCTTCTACAACGTCATGGTGAACGGCATTCCCGACGCCGGCAGCTGGTGGCACAGCACGTGCGAGTGGAATCGCGAGATGCTGCAACATTCCACAGATGCCGTGAGCGGCGCGAGCAATTACAGATACTACATCGGCCCGGGCTCGCGGCACACGATCTGGGGCAGCAACCGCGTCTACGCCGAGACTCACGGCCCCGTCGAAACGTTCGTCGATTGGCTGAACGACATGCTCGGGGGTTCACCGACGTGGTCGAACGTCGCGTGCAGCGATTGCAGCCTGCTCGGCTCGTGCAATGGCGGCTCCAACGACGGCGCGAGCTGCCAGCATGACGCCGAGTGCCCCGGCGGCGTCTGCAACCTCGCCGACGCCAAGCCACCGTTCACCTGTAGCCCCGCGAGCGACAACGCGGGTGCGTCCTGTCAGCGCGACGCCGATTGTCCGAACGGCGCCTGCCAAGTCGAGACCTCGTTCGGCGTGTGCAAGCCCGACAGCACCACGAAAGCCAACAAGAAGTGCTCGACCGACGCCGACTGCGATGGCACGAGCGGCAGCTGCGTCACCGAGCAGCCGTTCCAGCTCGACGGCGTCGTGACCTGTCCGTAAGGAGCTTCGCTCCTCGTCTCACGGCGGCGCGGGATCAGCTCCCGCGCCGCGTTTCCGCGGCGCCCTCACGTGCCGGCTCAATTCTCGCAGGGCAGGCCGTTGCAGCGGCAGTCGAGCACGTCCACGTCTTCCCCGGTGACATACACCGTCGTCGTCTCCTGCGTGGTGTCGTTGTGCACATCGAACTCACCGTCGATCAAAAACTTCGCCCCCGTGCTCAGCAGCGACCGGTCAGGACCGAACGTCGTCCCGTGGTCCTTGCTGGAGACGCCCGTGCTCCCTGGAGGGATCGAGACCAGCCCATCGTCATGCGAGTCCTCGTAGGTGCTCGTAGGAAAGTCGTGCAAGAAGAACGTCGAGCGAGTGATCGTGAACCCCTCCGTCCGGCTCGTTCTGAGCTGCACGCTGCAGCTGACGGTGTGGTTCGGACACACACTGTTGACGCCGAGTGGCTCCCGTCGACAGTCGAGACACACCAGCGGGTCGCTGCAGCCGTTGCACTTGATCCCCATGAGAAACGGCATCCCCAGCAGGAACGCCAGCGTATGCCAACCCCTGACGTATTCCGCGAGCGTCAGCATGGATTTCCTCCGCAGAGACAATTCTGGAGCACGGTGACCGTGACCGGAATCGTGACCGCGCGGTCGATCGGCGTGCTCCCGCTCCACTCGCGACGCAGGAAGGTCACGTCGACCGGCAGCGTGCGTTGCGTGTCGGCCGTCGCGCTAGTGGGCAACTGCGTGTGGCTGAAGAGCTGCCAGCACTCGCATTCGTCATTGATACAGACGCACGACGGCGTCGCCGGCCCACATGCGGTGCCAAGGCGGCCATCCGGGCAGCCCAGCTGATCGAAGAAGTTGGCGGTTCTGCGGAAGTCTGGATTGCTGATCGTCTCGTCTGTCCCATCCGGATGATGAAGGACGATCGTCGGCACGAAGACCTGCCACGTGTTGCTGTCGCAGGTATCGAGATTCTTCCAATAGACGTTCAGGTTCCAGCGCATGCCCCGGCAAACGCCATGCTCGTCGGTGATGTAGTCGAGCCCGACCTCCAGCTCGAACTTGTCGCTATGCTGGCACGGCGGTGGCGGCAACGGTGGGTTGGGCACGCAGTCCTCGATGCCGCAGCCGGCCTGTGCTGACGCGCGTCGCGGCACAAGCGCGCACGCGAAGGACAGGAGCAACAGCAACAAGCG
>QHWF01000688.1 GCA_003222455.1 Acidobacteriota bacterium | reverse complement strand
GGCCCGCTCAACCCGGGCAGCGACTACTCTCTGGGCTACAGCGCTGCGCCCAACTGCGAGCTCGACATCACGATGCTGACGGCCGTGGGAAGGATCGGCCCGAATGAGCGGCTGATCATCCGTTACCGGACCCAGCTGGACGCCACCACGCAGAATGGTGCCACGCTCACCAATGTCGCGGGCGCCATCCAGTGGTTCAATGGCGACAGCAGTGTTCCCAGCCGCAAGACCTACACCGGCACGTTGACCAACGGCACGCCCGGCATCCTGGACAATCAGGACGCCTTCACCGTGACGGTGGCGCTCTCGGGATATTTCTTCGAAAAGACCGTCGCGGATCTCACGAGCGGTGCAAACCCCGCCACAACGGCCGCGCCGGGCGACAAGCTGCGCTACACCCTGCGCTTCCGCACAACCAGTCAGGCGCTCAGCAATTTCAGGATCTTTGACGAGCTGGATGCTCTCAACGCAGCACCGGATTTCGCGCCCGGCACGCTCACACTCGTCACGTCGCCGGCCGGCGCCGACATCAGCGCCACCAGCAGCACGGGCGGCAGCAAGGGCACCGGTGTCATCGACATTCGTAATCTGAGCCTGCCGGTCAACAGCGAGGTCCTGATCCAGTTCGACATCACACTCAAGCCGGCCATCGCCAACGGCACGGTGGTCACCAACCAGTCGACGCTCCGCCTCAGCGATGCCACGACCCTGATGTTGAGCGATGACCCGAACGTCAGCGGCACGGCCGATCCGACGCGGGTGACGATCGCGGCGACCTCCGCCTTCCGGGTGCAGAAGATCTCCACGTATCTGCGCGACCCGAACGTCCTGCTCGCCGGCGATACGATGCGCTACACCATCACGGTGAAGAACATCAGCAATGCAGGTGCGGTGAATGTGGTGCTGCGCGACGCGGTGCCGGCGAACACGGCCTACGTGGCGGGCAGCACGACCCTGAACGGCGCCGCTATTCACGATGTTCAAAACGTATTCCAGCTGCGCGCCCGGCAGGGCAGCGCCGCCCCCGACAACGGAGACCTGCGCCGAGATCGAAACCTGCTGGCCGGAACCCACCACGACCACTGTCGGCTGGGCGCCATTTGCGGGATTGCCATCGCCGTCGGTCAGCAGGTTCGGCAGCCCGGCGCTGCTCACCACGGCCTGGTTGCTGATTGCTGTGCCCGCGGGCGTACCGAGGTTGACGCGCAGGTCGTACTGAAGGACCGCCGTCGTGCCGGGCGCGATCGTGCCGATGTTCGAGCAACCCGGCCAACGTCGCAACCATTACGTTCGATGTGGTCGTGAACCCGAATACCCCCGACGGCACGATCATCTCGAACCAGGGCTTCGTGAGCGCCACCGGCATCGTCGACCAGCCATCCGATGACCCGCGCACGCCGGCCCCCAATGATCCGACGCAAGACAAGGTCGGCAATCTTCCGGTCCTCTACGCCGAGAAGCACGCCGTTCTGTTCACTGATCTGGGTTCGCCGGGGATCGTCGATCCGGGCGATGTACTGCGCTACACGATCACGATAAAGAATTCCGCGGCCATTCCCGCGACGGGCGTGGTCTTGAAAGACCCGGTTCCTGCGAATACGGCTTACGTCGCGAATTCCACGCTCCTCAACGGATCGCCGGTTCCGGACAGCGGCGGCTCCCCATTGGCTTCGGGCATCAACATCGGCACGATCGCGCCCGGCACGACGGCGGTCCTTCAGTACGACCTGCGCGTCAACCTCGGTACGCCCGCGGGCACAGCAATCAGCAACCAGGCCGTGGTGAGCAGCGCCGGGCTGCCGAACCTGCTGACCGACGGCGATGGCAATCCCGCAAATGGCGCCCAGCCGACAGTGGTCGTGGTGGGTTCCGGCCAGCAGGTTTCGATCTCGGCGCAGGTCTCCGTTGTCGGGGGCGGCGCTGCCCTGCCGGGCGCGCAGCTGGAATACGTTTTGAACATCGTGAATAGCGGCGCCGTACCGGCCTATAACGTCGTTATCACCGACGACCTCAACGCAACGCAACCCGGCCAGCTCACGTATGTAAACCTGTCGGCGACCATGAATGGTTCGGCGGCGGGCGTCAGCTTCGCCGGTTCGACGATCACCGCCAACTACGGCGCAGTCAACGGAACGCTGGCGCCGGGCGCGGTCGTGGTGCTCAAGTTCCGGGCCACTCTCAATGCCAGCCTTGCGCTGGGCACGGTGGTCACGAACACGGGTGTAGCCGCCTGGGGCAACCCCACCCAGACGGCGAGCGCCAGTGTCTCGATCAACGTCGGCAGCGTGCCCGGAACGCCGGGGCCGCCGGGAACGCCGGGCATCCCCGCCGTGCTGAACGGGTCCGCCTGGTATGACGCCAACTTCGACACTGTCCGGGATTCCGGAGAGCGCGCTTTGGCCGGTTGGGCGGTCGAGCTGTACCGCGATAATCAGCTGTCGCAATCCCTGGTGACGGACGCAAACGGCGACTATCGCATCATCGGCGTCGAGCCGAACGATACGACGGGCGTTCGCTACGAACTGCGGTTCCGCGCGCCGGGCGCGGGCGCGAACACCGCGATGCTGGGCCGCGGTGTCTCGCCGTTCACGAACGGACTGCAGCGGATCAGCGACATCGTCGTGCCGTCGGGCGCCAATCTGCAGGGCCTGAACCTGGCGATCCATCCGAATGGCGTCGTCTACAACTCGATGGCGCGTACACCGGTTGTCGGGGCGACACTCACGCTGCTGGATGCCCGCAGCGCCTCGCCCTTGCCGGCGGGCTGTTTCGACGATGCGGCGCAGCAGGGACAGATCACGCTCGCAGACGGCTATTACAAGTTCGACATCAACTTCAGCGACCCGGCCTGCCCGAGCGGCGGTGATTACCTGATCGGGGTGACGGCACCGGCCGCAACGAGTTACGTTGCGGGTTACTCGCAGATCATTCCGCCCACGTCCAACGCTTCGACCGCAGCGTTCTCGGTGCCGGCCTGTCCGGGCAGCACCGCCGATGCCATTGCGGGCACGGCCCTGTTCTGCGAAGTTCAGCCTTCGGAGTTCGCGCCGGCTGCATCGGTAGCGCCACGCAGCGCCGGCACGACTTACTACGTCCACCTGATGCTGGACGGCAGCCAGATCCTGGGATCGAGCCAGATCTTCAACAACCACATCCCGCTGGATCCGCAACTGCTCGGCGCGATCACGATCTCCAAGACGACGTCGGCGGTCAACGTGAGCCGCGGGCAGCTGGTTCCGTACACGATCACCGCGAACAACCATTCCGGCCAGTTGCTCTCGGATGTGAGCATCGTGGATCGGTTGCCTGCGGGATTCAGCTACATCAAGGACTCTGCGCTCCTGGACGGCGTGCCGACCGAGCCGGCGGTCGTAGGCCGGACGCTCAGCTGGAACGGGCTGGTCATCGCGGGCAACCAGGTACGCACGGTGAAAGTGCTGCTCGCGGTGGGTGCCGGCGTTACCGAGGGCGAATACGTGAACCGGGCGCAGGCGCTGTTCGGCGTGAGCGGCAGCGCGATGTCGGGGGAAGCAACGGCGACTGTGCGCCTGGTGCCCGATCCGACGTTCGATTGCACCGATGTGATGGGCAAAGTCTTCAACGACAAGAATCGCAACGGGCGGCAGGACGACGGCGAAGAGGGCCTGGCTGGTGTGCGTGTGGTGACACCAACGGGTCTGCAAGCGGCGACCGATCAGTACGGGCGCTACCACATCACGTGCGCGATCGTGCCAAATGAAAGCCGCGGCAGCAATTTCGTGCTGAAGCTCGACGACCGGACGCTGCCGAGCGGCTACCGGATGACGACAGACCAGGTGCAGATCCAACGCGCCACGAGCGGCAAGGCCCTGCAAGTCAATTTCGGTGCGTCCATTCACCGGGTGGTCTCCATCGATCTGTTGGATGCGGCCTTCGAGCCGGGCAAGACCGAAATCCGCGTCCAGTGGAAGCCACGCCTCAACGTACTCGTCGAGGAACTGCGCAAAGCGCCGGCGGTACTGCGCCTGTCCTATGTCGCCGACACGGAGGATGCGGCACTGGTCAAACAACGCGTGGAAGCGTTCAAACGGCTGTTGACCGAAGCATGGGGTGCAGCGAACTCCAGCGACGTGCTCACCATCGAGCCTGAAGTCTTCTGGCGCCGTGGTGCCCCGCCGAAACAGCCCGACGTGCGCGTGCCGGGGAGCAAGTGAACATTATGAGCAAGCACCGCCATCGACCCCATCTATCGTTGATTGTCGGATTCCTGATGATGACCGCCTCCGCGGCCGCCCGTCAGTCCACCGCGGCCGCCGGTCAGTCCAACACGGCCGGCAGTCCGTTCAACACAACCTTCGGTCCGTTCAACACGGGCGCCGGTCCGTTCAACACGACCTCCAGTCCGTTCACCGCGGGCGCCGGTCAGATCAAAACGGCCAAGCCGGTCGAGCCGGTCGAGCGCCAGCTATCCGGCGACCAGAAATTCCAGGAGTGGTCGCTGGACGCG
>QHWF01000687.1 GCA_003222455.1 Acidobacteriota bacterium | reverse complement strand
TATAGTAGGCCACTCGTTTTCGCCCATTGGGGGCCACCCGTTATCGGACGATAGGGGGCCACCTGTTTTCACCCGATTGGGGGCCAGACGTTTTCGTCCGATCGGGGCCACCCCCTGCTCTTGCTGTTCTCCCCGGCGCCGAGTACTGCTCGGTCCTTTGGGCAATAAAGGACGGAGGGGACCTTGGCGGGAAGGAGAGCGGACGTGTTGGAAATTCGTGAGCTGATACGACGCCTGCAGCTCGACGAGACCGATCGCCAGATCGCTCGTGACCTGCAGGTGAGTCGCAAGACGGTGAGGAAGTACCGGCGGTGGGCGCAGCAGCACGACGTGCTGACGGCGCCGTTGCCGGATGCGGCCACGCTGCAGGCGCAGTTGAAGACCACGTTGCCGGTGAGTCCGCCGCCGACGATCCCCTCGAAAGTGACGCCATTCCGCGACCAGGTCGTGACCCTGCGACAGCGCGGCGTGGAGTGTCGGGCGATTTACGACATTCTTCGGGAGCAGCACGCGTTTGCGGGGAGCTACGGTTCGGTCTATCGCTTTGTGCGTCACCTGGAGCCGCGGACGCCGGAAGCGTACGTGCGGGTGGAAACGGGCCCCGCGGAGGAAGCGCAAGTGGACTTTGGCTACGCGGGTCTGTTGCGCGATCCGGACACCGAGACGCTGCGCAAAGCCTGGGTGTTTGTGATGACACTCTCGTTCAGTCGGCACAGCTACGTGGAGTTCGTGTTCGACCAGGAGGTCGACACCTGGCTGCGCTGTCATCGCCGCGCCTTTGAGTGGTTCGGCGGTGTCGTCCGCCGCGTCGTGCTCGATAACCTGAAGGCGGCGATCGTCCACGCCGCCCTCTACGATCCCGTCGTCCAGCGGGCGTACCGCGAGTGCGCGGAGCATTACGGCTTTCTCATTTCGCCATGCCGGCCGAGGACGCCCGAGCACAAAGGGAAGGTCGAGCAAGGCGGCGTCCACTATGTCAAGCGCAATTTCCTGGCGGGCCGGGCGTTTCGGGATGTGCGGGACGCCAATGAGCGGGTCTGGGTCTGGTGTATGGAGACCGCCGGCCGGCGGATTCACGGCACCACCAAGGAAGTGCCGCTGGCGCGCTTCGATACGATCGAGCGGGAGTTACTCCTGCCCTTGCCGGCGACGCCGTACGCGCTGGCGACGTGGAAGCAGGCGAAGCTCCATCCCGACTGTCACGTCGTGTTCGACCACGCCTTCTATTCCGCCCCGCATCGGCTGATCGGCCAGCGGCTCTGGGTGCGCGCGGCCGACACGAGCGTGCGGATGTTTCATCAGCACGAGCTCGTGGCCACGCACCCGCGCGCCACACGTCGCGGAGAGCGATTGACGAATCCCGATCATCTCCCGCCCGCGAAGGTGGCCGGGCTCTTGGCGACACCGGCGAGCTGCGTGCAACGAGCCGGGGAGATCGGTCCTGCGACGAGCGAGGTCGTCGGCCGGCTGCTCGGCGAGCGCCCGCTCGATCGGCTGCGCACCGTCCTGGGGATCCTGAAGCTCGCGCACAAATTCGGGCCGCGACGGCTGGAAGCCGCGTGCGCGCGGGCCGTACAGTACGACGATCTCACCTACGGCACGCTGAAACGGATCTTGGATCGTGGGTTGGATCAGAACGCCGTGTCGGTGACGGCGCGTCCCCTCACAGCGGCGACGACGCTGCCGCTGTTTGCCAGGCCGGTGACCGACTTCTTTCCGTCGACCGGAGGTGGATCGTGCAACTGAATCATCAGCTCGTCCCGAAACTCAAAAACCTCCGCCTCTCGGGGATTCTGGCCACGCTCGACGTCCGGACCCAGCAGGCGATCGCGGAGAAACTCTCGTATGTCGATTTCCTCGAGCGGCTCGTCGAAGACGAAGTCGAGCGGCGCGCACAGAAGCAGCTGGAGCTTCGCTTGCGACGGGCGGCGGTTGACCTGGGCAAGACGTTGGAGGGGTTTGATTTCAGCTTTAATCCCTCCGTCAATCGGCAGCAGATTTTCGACCTGGCGACCTGCCGGTTTGTCGAACGCCACGAGACCGTCCTGATTCAAGGCCCCGCGGGCGTGGGGAAATCGCATCTCGCGCAGGCCCTCGGCCACGAGGCCTGCCGCCGGGGCTTCGACGTTGTGTTCGTCTCCGCCGCCCGGATGCTCGGGCACCTGCACGGCGGCCGGGCCGATGGCACCTACGAGCGGCGGCTGCTGACGTACACGCGGCCCGACGTGCTGATCCTCGACGATTTCGGGCTCAAACCGCTGCCGCCCGCCGGTCCCGAAGATTTCTACGAAGTGGTCAATGAGCGGTACGAACGCGGGGCACTCATCGTCACGTCGAATCGCGCGTTCACCGAATGGCCCGATCTGTTCCAGAGTCCGTTACTCGCGTCGGCCGCGCTCGACCGACTCGCGCATCATGCGCACCAGATCGTGATCACTGGCGACAGCTTCCGCGCTAAAGGCCGACGGCGCGGAGGAGAAAGGAATGGTCCTGATCCGAAGGCGTAGAACGGCCCATGGATCCTGATCGGGATAGGGGGACACCTCGCGATGTCACCCCTCCCACACCACCGGGCATACGGGTCCGTACCACGGCGGTTCGGCCGGTTGCGTGGTCATAACCGTTCAAGATAGGGCAGCCCGAGCGAGTCGAAGTAGGCGCCGGGGAGCGCCCAGCAGAGCGCCGCAGTCAGCGTCACCCGCCACGG
>QHWF01000686.1 GCA_003222455.1 Acidobacteriota bacterium | reverse complement strand
TGACGTCGCTGTGCCCGTTGAGGTACTTCGTCGCACTCTGCATCACCAGATCCACGCCCAGCGCCAACGGCTGCTGGTTGATCGGACTCGCAAACGTGTTATCGATCACCGACAACACTCCGCGGGCGCGACACGCGCCCGCCAGCCGGCCGATGTCGACGCACCGCAGCGTCGGATTGGTGGGCGATTCGAACCACACCATCCGCGTGCGGTCGGTGAAGAAGCGATCGGGATCGGCGAGCGCGTCGAGCGGAACGAATCGCGGAGTCATGCCGAACCGCCCCAGTACATCCTGCAGCAGGTGGAGCGTGCCGCCATAAATCGCGGCGCTGCAGATCACCTCGTCGCCGGCGTTCACGTGCGCCAGCAGGATCGTGGTGGTAGCGCCCTGGCCGGATGAGAACGTCAGCGCCGATTCGGCGCGGTCGAGCGCGGCGAGCTTGCGCTCGACTGCCACGATCGTCGGATTGGTGTATCGCGAGTACAGGTACTTCGATGACCGGCCCTCGTTGTAGGCTACGACTTCGCTCGCGTTCTCGAACACGAACGTGGTGGTCTCGTAGATGGGTGTGGTCAGCGGCACGGCAACGCCGTGGTCGCTCTCACCCGCATGAATGAGCTCCGTCGCTGGACCTTTCACGTGGCCTCCGTGTGGCCGACCCTCTCGCCGCTCGCGGCCACGATGGGCTCGATGAATTGATGGTACGCGTCCTCGTAGCCCAGCGTGAGCAGCTCGGTCAGCGGCTGCCGCCGGCGCGAGCGATCGTCGTAACCGCCCGCGAAATCAAACGGACCGATCGGGTTATGCGCCGGACGAATGGTGAAAATACGAACGCCCGCGGTCGTCGTGGTCGCGTCGCGAACCACGGCGGCCTCGGCCGACTGCAGATATTCACCCAACCGCCCCCGTCCGTCGAGACGGGGATTGGCCAGCGCGTGTGGGCCCGGCGCCTCGGGCGCGGCCGAGACGAGCACGATTTGCTCGACGCCAACATCGATCAGCTCGTCCACCAGACGAATGAGGCCGGCCGGCCGATCGCACAGCCGGTGTGTCTCGCCGCGCCAGTACTCGTCGGGAGCGAACGTGATCCGGTGCCACTCCGTGGCCAGCGGCAGCGTCAGCGCTGCGGCGATGGCGTCCGGGAGATGATCGCGTCCAATTCCCGCGAGGTCGAATACCTCGGCACGGCGTGCCTCGCCGGCGGCGATCGTGCTGCGCCGAATCATCTCGCGGCGGCGCGGCTCCGTGACGAGGGCGAACACCAGATCACGGTGCGTGTCCACGTCGTGCGCCGTGATCAGCAGCTCGCGAAATCCCGGCTGGCCGAAGTTTTCCGCCAGCATCTCCGTGTAACGGCGAGCGAGATCGGTGACGCGCGGCTGCCTGACGGCTGCCGCGCCTCGAATCAGATCCCACATCACGCGCCAGGCATGATCGACGGCAGCAGTCGCCGACAACGGGGCGCTCAGTGCTCGCCACCACCATCCCTCCGAGACGTGAGCCGGTTCGGCTTGCCGCGCGTTGACGAGAACGGCCACACCGGCCGCTGTCAGCACAATCACCACCAGCCGCGGCAACCAGGTCGGCAGCGCCGCGGGCGCGAATGCCGATTCGGCGGCATGCAGGTAGGCCGCGACGAGGCCGCTCGCACCGCCAGTGCCCGCCAGCTTCAGCAGAAAATCGATCGGAAAGACGATGAGCCCGAGCGCCACCGCCGCCACCGGGATGGCCACGATGGCGAGCGCAGCGGCCACGCTGCAGACCACCAGGCGCGGACCGAGCCGCCAGGGATAGAGCGATTCAACGGCGGCTGCGCGCCAGAACCCTTTGTCCTCCCACAACCGCTCGGACCCGTCAATCGCCGCAAACAGCGCGCTGACGGCGCCGATGCCGCGGCCGGCGACGATGTCGAGCTTGACGCCCGCTTCGTGGAGCGCACGCAGGACTCCGGCATGATAGGCGCCGGCGGTTCCAGTTCCAGTGAGCACCAGCGCCGTGCGCAGTCGCGGGGAGTAGGTTTCGGCAAAAGGGAGGTGCGCAGCCACCGTCTACCGTGCGATCACGTCGCTTCGTCGTGAATGGTCAGAAGCTTGACGATTTCGAACTCGCGCATGCCGCCCGGCGTCGTGACCTTGACGCTGTCGCCCGCCTCTTTGTTGAGGAACGCACGGCCGATCGGCGACGTCGTCGAAATGAGGCCCCTGGCGGCGTCGGCGTCTTCCGGCATCACGAGTTGAAACACCAGCTTGTCGCCATTGTCCTCGACCACGTGCACCGTGGATCCGAATCCGGCGCGATCCCTCGGGATGCGATCGACGTTGAGCAGCGCGATCTCCGAGACACGCTTCTGCAGCATGCTGATCCGCGACTCGACGAGCCGCTGCCGTTCCTTCGCCGCCGCGTACTCGGCGTTCTCGCGCAGGTCGCCGTGCTCGCGCGCCCGCTTGATTTCCTTCGGCAGCTCGAGCTTCAGCTCGTAATTGAGCGCCTGGATCTCCTCCTGGAACTTCTTGATCAGGCGCTCCTTCATCGATTCCGGCATCGGTTGACGATAGTACCACAGTGTTATCCTTGGCTTTCGAGGTAACGGAGGTAACGGAGGGGACGGAGGCAACGGCATCACACAGAGAAACGGAGCAACGGAGCACTGTCCAATGTGGTTTTCCTCCGTTTCTCTGTGTCTCCGTGTAATGCCGTTACCTCCGTACTCTCCGTTACCTATACTCGGATGAAGACGGTCAGCAGCCGGCAGAATCCGGTG
>QHWF01000685.1 GCA_003222455.1 Acidobacteriota bacterium | reverse complement strand
GCGTTCGTGATCGCCGCCTCCGTCATCTTCGTCTATGCCTCGTCTCGACTGAATCCGGTCTGCCTGGCGCTGTCGCCGCTCGCGCTGGCCATCGTCTTCTGGTACTCGCTGGCCAAGCGCTACACCACGTGGACCCAGTTGTTCCTCGGCCTCGCCCTGGCGGTTGCGCCAGTGGGGGGATGGCTCGCGTTTGGTGGCGGCGCGGGCTGGGAGCCGTGGCTGCTTGCGCTGGCGATTGGCCTGTGGGTCGGCGGCTTCGACGTGCTGTACGCCTGCCAGGATCTCGAATTCGATCGCGAGCACCGCCTCCGATCGATTCCCGTTCGATTCGGTGTGCGGACTTCATTGACCATCTCGCGCGTCATGCACGTGATGGCTGTCGTGTGCCTCGCCGCCCTCGCTTTCGTCGCGCCGCTCGGAATCGTCTACCTGGCCGGCGTGAGCGGCGTCGCCGCGCTGCTTGTCTACGAGCAGTCGCTCGTGCGCGCCGACGACCTGTCCCAGGTAAAGCGCGCGTTCGATCTCAACGGCTACGTTGGAATCCTGTACCTGCTCGTGCTGATCGCGGCACTGTACGGACGCCTCTGATGGTGATGACGGAGGTGTGAATCGTCTGTCATCGAGATCCACTCACCACGAAGGACACAAAGGACACCAAGGAAACGATCGACGCCAACGAGAATTCGTGCACGTTGTCTTGTCTCCATTTTCTCCAGTGTGTCCTTTGTGTCCTTTGTGGTTTCTGACGCCTCGAATGTGTGGTTCGTTCACGCACCCTGATGCTCTCCAAATCGCCCGATCGCATCGCCGCCATGTTCAATGCGATCGCCGATCGGTACGACTTGCTCAATCACCTGTTGAGTGCCGGGATCGATCGTCGCTGGCGTGCACGCGCCGTCCGGGCGCTTCAACTCCGTGGACGGGAACGCGTCCTCGATGTGTGCACCGGCACCGCCGATCTGGCGATTGCGATCGTGCGTGCGCAGCCGGGTGCGGCGCACGTCATCGGCGTCGATTTTGCCGGCGCCATGCTGTCGGTCGCGCGCAAGAAGCTCGCCCGTGAACGCCGGCGCGACCGCGTGGCGCTCGTCCGTGGCGACGCGACGCGGCTCCCCGTCGCCACGGCCTCGGTCGACGCCGTCACGATCGCGTTCGGGATTCGCAACGTCGATCGTCTGGACCAGGCGTGCGCGGAGATGCGCCGCGTCCTCAAGGTCGGCGGCCGCCTCGCGGTCCTCGAATTTGCCGTGCCGGCGCTGCCGGTCTGGCGTGAGTGCTACGGCTGGTACGTACGCCACCTGGTGCCGCGGATTGGTCGCGTCGTGTCGCACGACGATGGCGCGTACGGCTATCTTCCGGCTTCAATCGACGCGTTTGCCACGCCCGATGAGCTTGTGAAAATTCTACGACAAGCCGGGTTCGTCGACGTGTCGACCGTCCGCCTCACGCTCGGCAGCGTCTGCTTGTACGTGGGCCGACGTGGCGCCTAGAGCGAACGTCACGATCGAACGCAGAGGCCGCAAAGGACGCAAAGAATGGCAGTATTTCTTCGCGGCCTTCGCGGCCTTTTGCGTTCCAGGGCGACGTCAGTTAGTCGGACAAGCTCCTGGTGCGATCTGGTAATCTGGTTGGTAGCCAAACCGGGCCGCGGCCGCGGCTGATATACTCGTAACTTCCTCATGTATTTCGATTTCGAGGACTATCATCCCGACATTTCGCCCGTCGGCCGGGCGATTTCATGGCGCGAGGGCGTGCTGATTTCGATCATCGTCCACCTGGCGATGATCATTTTCCTGTTGCTCTTGCCGCGGCTCTTCCCGTACGACGCAGAAGCGGCGCGCGCGAGGGTGCTCGCCGCCCAGCAGCGACGGCTCCAGGATTCGACCCGGTTCGTCTTCGTTCAGCCCCGCATCGACAAGCCCGCGCCGAAACCGCCGCCGCTTGCGGAACCGTCGGACATCGACCGCCAGGCACAGGCGCAGCGACGCGCCGAGAAGCCGGTCAATCCGTTGCCGTTTGCCCGCGGGAACAGCCCGGAACGCACCATCGAGGATCTGCAGCG
>QHWF01000684.1 GCA_003222455.1 Acidobacteriota bacterium | reverse complement strand
GTCGCGAAGATCTGCCCGCGCTCTTCGTCGACGAACACCTGGCGGATCTTGATGATGCCGGTGTGCGGTCCGGCGATCTTGGCGCGCGGCGCGACGTCGCCGGTGTCGAGCCGGTTGAAAATCAGGATGCTGTCGTTCGATTCGCGGCCGCCGCTCTCGGCGCGGTTGGCGACGACGATCACGTTGCGCTTCGAATCGGCGGCGAGGCCGTAGATGTTGTCGACCTCCGACTTCGGCCCGCCAATCCGGCGGCTCGGCGCGACGTCGCCCTCCGCGCCGCGCGGGAAGACGAGCACGGCCCGGTCGCCCGATTCGACGATCACTTCATCGTGCTGCAGATCCACGTACAACGTGTCCGGTTGCACGATCCCGGTCTTCGGTCCCTGCAGGATGCGCTTCGGCGGCGCGTCACCAGACGCGTCGCCCGGCAGCGTCAGGATGGCGCCGGCGAGCGCCACCGGCACGACGATTTCATCGTGAATCGCGTCATAAAAGATCCCGTGCATCGTCCGGCTGGCGCGCGTCCGCTGTCCTGAGATCACTCGAGTCGGTTCCGCGTTCCCGTTTGCCAACCTGGCAAACGCCGAGATTCTCGGCTCGCTGACTCAATTGGGCACCAGGATCTCGTCGCGTTTCGAGTCGTACGCGACCGCGCCTGGATTGCCAAAACCGACGGTCGGCGAACCGGCCGGCGCGTTGCGCACGATACGTTTGGGCGCGACGTTGCCCGACGCGGTGAGGGGAAACACGAGCGCGGTGTGATCGCCGTAGTTCGCAACCCAGATTTCGCTGTTCTTCAGGTCGTAGGCGACGCCCATGGGTCCGACCACCCCGGTCCGCGGTCCTTTGATGATGCGGACCGGTGCGACGTCGCCGGCGTCGGTGCGGCGGAAGACCCGGATCGAGCTGTCGCCGTTGTTGGCGACGGCGATCTCGTTGCGCGTGCGATCGACGTCGATCGCCATCGGCCAGTTGAGCCCCGTCTTCGCACCCTGAATCCTGCGAACCGGCGGGATGTTCCCTTTGCCGTCGCCGGGATAGACGGTGATCGATGGTTCGTCGAAGCGGCCACCGACGACTGGCTGGGTCTCGGCGACGCGCGTGCCTCTCTGCCGCGCCGGTGCGTCGCCTGGTGCGACCTGACGTCCATTCTGGTTCCCGTGGTTCGCGACGATGATCTCGTTGTTCTTGCCGTCGAAGAACACGCCGTGCGGATCGCCGAGCCCGGTGTCGACGCCGCGGATCGTCCGCAGCGGCGCGTCGTGTCCTTCGGCGCCGCGCTTGTAGATGACGATTTGCCGCGGCCCTTCGACCGAGACCGCGATTTCGTCGCGCTCCGGCGCGATCGACAGGCCCCACGCCTGGTGCGGCACGTCCAGCACCCGCTTCGGCTTGACGTTCCCGTTTGCGTCGTACGGAAACACCATCATGCGATCGCCGATGTCGTTGTCGACCGAATAGATCTCCTGCCGCTCGGGGTCGATCGTCACGGCGGCAACGAACATCATGCCGGTGGACGGGCCGCGGATGCCGGTGAGCGGCTCGACCGCTTCGCGCCCCTTCGAGGCTGCCAGGCGGTCGAACGACCACAGCGCGTGGCGATTCGGATCGCTCATGAACACCTTGTTGCGCTCCGCATCGACGACCACGCTGTGCAGAGTCGGATAGGGATCGGCGACGAGTCGGATTGGCGGGATGTCCCCGCCGGCCATTTTCGCGCTCGACCACCCCGGCGGCCACGACGCGCCCTCCGCTCCCTGCACGGCATCGTCGAGGCACCCATTCTCGGCTTCGAGCGCGTGGAGTCTCGCCTCGAACGGCGCCGCGGAAGGCATCGGACAGATGTCGACGGTGCCCGAGGCATCGCCGCCATGACGGCTGCTCAGCGAGAACAGGAGCAATCCGAGGATCGTGATTACGAGTTTGCGCATATGAAGCCTTTGGTAACGGAGCACACGGAGGAAACGGTAACGGAGCACACGGAGGAAACGGTCAAACACAGAGCAACAGAGCAACGGAGATAACAGGAAGTACAGTCCGGCTTCGATGATTTCCGTTTCTCCGTTTCTCTGTGTTTTGCCGTTATCTCCGCGGTCTCCGTTCCCGTCCCCTCCGTCACTTCCGTTACTGTTATCTCCGTCATCTCCGTTGCCACGCGACTAAAACAGCACCTTCAACCCAAGCTGTACCTGTCGTGACGACGTGATCGTGCGCGCGATGCGTCCGGCCGTTGCGAGGGGCGCCTCGTTCGCCGTCGCGGCGGCGAACACCACGCGATCGGGCGTGGCGAAATTGGGACGGTTCAAGAGGTTGAACAGTTCGAGCCTGACCTGGATCTGCCCGCCGCTGCCCAGCGCACCGACTTTTGTATTCTTGACCAGCGACAGGTTTGTCATCGCGAAATTCGGACCGGCGAGGATGTTGCGTCCCGCGTTGCCAAACGTACCTTGCGGCGGCAGGACGAACGCCGACGGGTCGAAGTAATGGTCGGCTCCGCCAAGAACCACGTCCGCGAGATCGACGCCCGGTCTCAGGTTCGGCCGATCCTCGCCCGACGTGTTGCCCGACCGCGACCAGTTGGTGGCGCCGAGCGCCGGCGTGAACGGCACGCCGCTGCGGAGGGTCACGATGCCGTTGAACTGCCAGCCCGCAAGCAGGACCGACGATTCACGGCCCGGGAGATCCCAGACGAAATTCGTGGTGAACACGTGGCGGACGTCGAAGTCCGATCGCGCAAAGTCGATGTCGCGATCGTACGGATCCTGCGGGTACACCGATGCGTTGTTGACGTCGGCATTCAGCTGCGCCTGCAGGTTGTCCATCGACTTGCTCAACGTGTAGGCCGACTGGAGCTGATAGCGCCGGCTGAAGCGCTTCTGCACGCTCAATTGAAGCGAGTTGTACTCCGAGTGGCCACCGTTGGTGCGGTAGTCGATCGGACCGAACGCCGGATTGCGCCGGGGCGCGCCGGCCGGGAAGAACCTCGATCCGTCGGCGAGAATCTGTGGCACCGCGGGGTTCGCTTCGATCGCGCTGATCAAGTTGTGTGCGCGCGATCCCGCGTAGCCGGCGGTGGCGGTGATCTGACCGGCGAGCTCGCGCTGGACGCTCACGTTGAACGTCAGGCCGTACGGCTGGCGGATGTTGTAGTCGAGCGTTCGCGCGCTGGCGGCGCCCGCGGTCAACGAGGCCGGACGCGGGAACGTCGGGTTGTTGATTGTCGCCGTCGCGGCAAACGGCGGCGAGAACGCGGCTATCCCGAACGCGCTGTTGAACGGTCCGTCGGTGTCGTGATACAGGCCCGCGCCGCCGCGCACGGCGGTCCTGCCGTCGCCGGCGACGTCCCACGCGAGCCCGAGCCGCGGCGCCCAGTTCCTGAGCGACGGGTTCTTGCCGAACGGCGCGCCGACCGTGAACGACGTATCGGTCGCCACATTGCGCAGCGACGTGTCGAGACCGTCCGCTTCGACCGGCAGCGTATAGAACTCGTAGCGCAGGCCGAGATTCAGCGTGAGCCGATCGGTCGTGCGATAGTCGTCCTGGACATAGAAGCCGAACAGCGTGTTGGGCCGCACACGTTCGAGCTGCGCGCCGGGCGGCACGCCGACGAACCGGGTGGGCGTGCCCGCGAGAAAGCTTCGCACGTTGGCGAACGTGTAACTACCGCGGATGTTCGTGGCGGTCAGCTTGTTCGTGCGCAGGTGCTCGACCAGCGCGCCGCTCTTCAGCAGGTGACGCCCCTTGACGTACGACAGATCGTTCGAGGCCGTCCAGTAGAAGCTGTTGTTCGACGACGGGTTCGTCGTCGTACCACCCAGACTCGTCCAGCCGCCGACGTTGATTGCGCCAATCGCATCCTGTCCCGCGATGAACGAGAGATCGGGGAGCGACGGAAAGTCCGGCAGCTGCTCGAACCGCAGACGGCTGTGCGAGAAACGGACGGTGTTGAGGAGCGCGGCGGTGAAGATCCGTTTGTACTCGGACGTGAAGAACTGGTTCCTCGACACTGAATTCGTTGCGAAATCGGGGAAGCCGGCGGTGACGGTCTGGTCGGCGCCATCGTAGGTATAACGGGCAAGGATGGCATCCTTGTCGCTCAACGTGTAGTCGACCCGGCCCTGGTAGAAGTTTTCGCGCGTCGGCTGGTTGAGCTCGAACGAGTAGACCCCGATGCCGTTGCCCAGATCGCCGCCATTGGCCGGTGGGAACAGATCCAGGTACGGCCGCGCGGTCGCGCTGATGGGCGCAAACGCCCCGGATCGCACGGCATCGCTCGGCACGGTCGTGGACGTCGTCACGCCGAGGTCTTCCTGCAGCCGCTCGACGCCGCCGAAGAAGAACAAGCGGTTCCTCTGAATCGGTCCGCCAAAGCTGGCGCCGAACTGGTTCCGGCGGAACGGCGGCGGCTCGCTCCCTCGATCGAAGAAGTTGCGCGCGTCCATCGAGCTGTCGCGGAAGAATTCGAATCCGGATCCATGGACGTTGTTCGTGCCGCTCTTGGTCACGAGGCTGATGACGCCACCCATCGCCCGTCCGTAATCGGCCGAATACGCATTGGTGACGACACGGAACTCCTGGATCGTTTCGACGCCCAGGGTCGTTTCGGCCGCCGAGACGGTGGCCGTTCCGGCATAGCCGCGCATGTTGGCGCCGTCGAGCAGGTAGCTGTTCGAGCGGAAGCTCATGCCGTTGATGTTCAACTTGGTGCCGCGGTTCGACGACGAGGTGCTGTCCTTCTCGCTGAAGTTCGAGACGCCGGGCTGCAGCAGGGCGAGGTCGATGTAGTTGCGGCCGTTCAGCGGGAGCTCGGAGATCGTTTTTTCCGTGACGACGGCCGACATCGCGGCGCTGCGGGTGTCGACCAGCGCGGCGGTGCCGACGACCGTGATCGATTCCGCCGTGCCGGTGACCGCGAGCGTCAGCGTGAGACCGGCTTCCTGCGCCACCGCGAGCGTGACGCGTTCGACCGCCGTGCCGAAGCCGGTGAGGCTCGCGCGCGTCTCGTACGTGCCGGGCGGAAGGCCCGGCAGCGTGAAGTAGCCGTTCGCGTCGGTGACGCCCGTGCGCGTGAGTCCGGTGCTCACGTTCTTCACCACCACGTCGACGCCCGGCAGCACCGCGTTGGTTTGATCCTTGACCGTGCCGGAGATCGTGGCGGAGGTGATCTGTGCGAAAGCCGGGCGTGTGATCGCGGCGAAGAGAGCGAGGATGATGACGACACTGACGGTACCGTGACGCCGGAACGGTCGGCCGGTGATCATGACGTCCTCCGATTGTGCGCGCGAACCGGCCCACCATAACGGTGTGCCTCACGGAAAGCAAGCTTCGATGGTCTGACCATTCTGTTTTCGGTCTTCGACTTTCCGGATCGGTCGTCCGACCGCGGCAGGATGCCGGTTTTTTTTCTTGACTTCTCAGCCGCCGGCCCGCACCCTGCGCCCACGATTAATGGTCTGACCTTCGAGGGAGGCTTCGCCATGACGCGCGCCCTGCTGCGGACTGCTCTCACGATAACCGCCCTGCTGGTCTGGGCGGCGCCGGGCGCGGCTCAGGGGACAACGGGATCCATCTCCGGCTTCGTCACCGACGACACCAGCGCCGCGCTGCCCGGCGCGACCGTGACGGTCCGTCACGTAGAGACGGACCAGAAACGCGTGACGGTGACCGACGCAGCCGGTCGGTATCGCGCGCAGTCGTTGTCGCCGGGCCG